>JAISBK010000085.1 GCA_031266255.1 Treponema sp. | reverse complement strand
TGTAGGGTGGGTTCAGCTCAGGCGGGATTGTGGCCGCGCTAGGCCATGTTCCCCAGCCCAGTCTTTGGTCGTGGGAATCTCCCGTTCCATAAGCCGCCCCCTCACGCCGAAGGGGAATGGATGCATAACAGGCTTAACGTGAGTTCGACCAGAAGAAAAAAGTCCGCGAATTACGCGAATGAACGCTAATGTACCCGAGTAATTCGCGGAAATTCGCGTTCATTCGCGGACTCCTCATATTCCGTCGAACTCGCGTAGATTAGGATATAGTACCCTCTTGCAGGGTGGTCTTGACAAAAATCCCCCCTTGAGGGAAAGTTGAATAATGTCTTTAGTAATGTCTATACGAGGGGTAGCGTTAAAAAATTTTTTTGAAAATCTCATTTTTTTATCTTCACTTTCTAGTTGGTTTTTTGCACAGCTTATCAAGACGGTGATCGTATTATTTAATGCCCGTAAAAAAAGCACCCGGGAAATCCTCGAGATCATGGTCTGGCGTACCGGTGGAATGCCCTCAAGTCATGCGGCTTTAGTTTCGTCTTTGACTACTTCGGTCGCCTTTCAAGAAGGGCTGGGGTCGAATCTGTTTGTGGTGTCTTTTTGGTTTGCCCTTATCGTCATGCGGGATGCTATGGGGGTACGCCGTTCTTCGGGAATCCAATCCAGGGTGCTTAACCTGCTGGGACGGAATATAGCGGATCGTCTGGACATAGAATATCACCCGGTAAAAGAAGTCCACGGTCATGCACCGCTTGAAGTAGTGGTCGGGGCATTTCTGGGTATTTTTATTGCCGCGGCATACGCTAATTTATAGGGTAGCGGCACATGTCCTCTGGGAAGTCCCTGCTGATTGCATCCCTGTTCTCTCTTGGTCTTGGGGCTTTCATGGTTTTTTTAGTCCTTGCCCTTATACCTTTGGAAAATAGCCGCGGTTATGCGGTGCTTACGGTAGATGCCTCCTACTCGGACCGACTTATTGGAGACTTGCTTGCGTCGGAAGCTTCCGACTCTACCCAGGGATGTATATCCGAGTCTACCCAGTGGGTGTTTTTGGATGATTTTGGCACCTTACAGCGGATCCCCCTTGATGGATACCGGGATCGGGTTGAACCTTTTGATCCCCGGGATGACGGCTATGCGGACAAACTACGGGCTTTTTTTGTCCGTGAGGGGAAACGGCTTTTCTTTATTCCTTTTTCAGGAGATACCCGGATTTCAGACTCTTGGCTTAATAAACAGCGGATTGCGGCTTTGAAAGAATCCATTACCACAGCCTTGGGAGAGATTCCTTTTTCCCTCACTTTTTTAGGCTTTGAAAAGCCCCTTTTGTTTTATTTTCTCCTCTTTGCTATGGCTGCGGGGATAACTATGGTTCTTTCCAGGGAGTTGGTGCTCATCCTCGCGCTCCTGCCGATCCTGGGATCCTTGGTATTCGCCGGGCCTCCGGGTCTTGCGCTTTGTGCGGCGCTGGTGGTTCTCGCCTGCATGGCCGCTGAACCGCTCCGAAACCACTGGGCTGCACACCGATACGGCCAGGACCAGGGGAGGTATCCTGCAAAAGACTCCCCTAAGCTATACCCTGGATTAGTACCCTTGGCGGCAGTGCTCCTCTTTTTAGGGATATTTGGCATTCTCTATAGTATGTCCGGTTCTGCCGGAAACATAGTCCGCGGGGGAAATCTGGCAAAAGCAGGAATCGCTGCCTTTATAGGTTCCGGGACCATGCTCTGGCTGGTCATCTGGATCGAGGCAAACCAGGGGAAAGCTCAGGATCATGTACGGTTTATACCGGTATGGATCATGGAGACCACTCAGTGGGGACGGCTCAATCGGACTATCATTCCCTTTGCCCTCGTTTCTCTGGTTGCCCTCTATGGGCCCCGGGTCTACGATGGCCTGTATACCTACCAGGATCCGGGGTTTATCGCGGATCCTCAGTATTTTGTTGAGGGCTGGGTATATGAAAATCATGTGGCGTATCAGGTCTCTTTTTCGTTACTTCCTCTGGGGGGGGGGCTGGATCTGGCCCATCCTGATGAAGATGAAGCGGTACCAGAACTTAACTATCAGCAGTACCGCTTAGGGGAAGATGGCCTCATCGCAGGTACCAGCGGGTATGATCAGACCCTGTCACGGATGCATTATAATGACCAGGGGATTCCTCCTTTTCCCTTGAAAGACCTCATAGCATTTCTTGAGGGTTTCAGGCATACTGAGAGAGGGAATCCGAGTTATCTACGAATACTTACGATTGCTTCGTTTAATACGATAGGACTTGCATTATTGCTTATGGCTTCGGGTTTGTATAGTACGGTTCTCAGTTGGTTTAAACAGGCAGGAAAAAAGAAAAATGGCTTGGTATATAATGAAAAACGGATAGCCGCATGAAAGTTTATGCATTTCCCCATGGAGGGATACACTTTACCGATCCCACGGCTCCCCCGCGAAAGGAGAGCGTGGTTGCTTTTCTTCCGGTACTTTCAGTCATACCCTTGACTCAGCATGCCGGAGTCAAGGCCCTTCCCCTGGTTGTTGCCGGAGCATCAGTGCGGGAAGGTATGCTCATAGGCCGGTCCCAGGGCTGCGGGTCGGCGCATATTCATGCCGCGGTTCCCGGCCAGGTGGTTCGGATGGTTTCTTGGGAAATGGCTAAGGGCGTCACCAATGAGGGCCTCATCATCCGCTTGGGAGGAAGTTTTGAGCAACTGGGAAAACCAGAAGAGCGGTTTTCCTGGGAAGGATTAGAGCCCCGTGAAATACAGCAGCGTATTATCCATTATGGTATCGTGGAAATGGAAGGTTCAGGCCGCCCGTTAGAGGATATGTTTGCTTCCTTGAATAACCCTCTTCAGTTCGAAACTTCTGAACCTCTTACCTTAGTGGTTCGTTGTGTGTTTGACGATCCGTGGCTTGTTGCAGACTATGTACTGTGCCGGGAACGGGCTACGGCAGTGGTAGAAGGAAGCATTATTCTGGGCCGGGCATGTAGGGCGAGCCGTATTATCTATGCGGTTTCTGCCCGGGAAAAGGATTTGGGGACGATGTTGCTGGCAGAAGCCCAGTCCTATGCGATACCTGCATCCTTAGTGCTGGTCAGTTCCCGATATCCTCAGCGCAATGCCCGGGAATTGGAACTGGCCTTACGTTCCTATGAAAAGCATGAAATCCAGGAAAAGGGGGAGAAAGGCGAGAACCTTGAGCGGCTTGCCTTGGGTTCCCTCATCATTCAAGGACCTGCTACGTTGGCTGCGGTTAGAGATGCCCTGGTCTTACAACGGCCCATTCTGGATCGGTATGTAGCGGTAGGGGGTTCTGCGGTGAAGAAACCCCAGGTTATGAAGGTAAGGATAGGAACCCGGATAGGGGATATTTTTGCCGAATGTGGAGGCTTTACCGGTGAACCCCAAAAGATCATCCTGGGTTCTCCCTTGTCAGGGCGGCGGGTTTTTGAAAAGAATCTGGATGAACCGGTGATTAAAACAAGTTATGCCTTGGGTGCCCTCTTGGCAAAGCAAACCGGCGGTAGGGTTATACGTAACTGTATCGGCTGCGGAGAATGTAGGGCCGTGTGCCCGGTTGGTTTGGATCCAGAAGCCTTATTCAAAGGTATTGTTGTCTGTAGGGGAAAAACAAAGGAAAAGCAAATTATCGGAAAGGCGGTGGAATGTCATGGCTGTGGTTGCTGCGATCTGGTGTGTCCTTCACGGTTATCTCTGAGTACCGCCTTTGTAAATGCTGCTCTTGAGGATCAGTGAATGCCGGAAAAAGAAGTCTTATTGTATCAGCGGGCCCAGGTAAATCTCTCCTGTCCTACGACAGGGCGGATGTGGCTCGTTAGTTTATGTGCATGCTTGGCTATCTTCCAGTCTTCACTGAGCGATTCATTTGCTTCGTTGTTCGTCGCCCTGAGTACAGTACTTGCAGGGGTACTTACGGAATTTCTCTTTTATTTCAGAACAAAAAAGGCAGGCATGGTACGGGATGGCAGTTCCGTGGCGTCCGCCCTGGTTCTGACCCTCCTCTTGCCCAATAATCTGCATCCTATATACGCGGTTATGGGGGCGGTATTTGCTATGGGGGTGGTAAAGTACAGTTTTGGCGGTCTTGGATCCAACTGGATGAATCCTGCCCTAGGAGGCTGGCTTTTTATCCGGTGTTCCTGGCCTGACTTCTTTAATAAAGCCTTGGAAAGATCCCCCTTAACCATCGTATCCACAGGGATACAGAGCGGTCTTTCAGACCCTGCCGGTTCTCCCATGGAGATTCTTAACTTGGCAGGAACCGGTTATTTCTCGTCTCCTGCAGGGTCTGTGGAACGGATGGTCCAGTCCTTCTTGAACAGTTGGGTTTTTTCAATCACCGGCTCAGAATTACCCGCAGGGTATATCGAGTTTTTTAATGCTCCTGGGATGGGTATTATCGCAGACCGAGGTGTTTTAGCCTTGTTGTTGGGAACCCTCATCATTACCGCTTCCCAAGTAAGCCGGTTCTGGGTTCCTGGAGTTTACTTGGTAGTGTATGGACTGTTCATCAGGTTGTTCGGGGCCATACCTTTTGGGGGTCCCCTGGGGAATGGGGATCTGTTCTTTGGGTTCTTTTCAGGAGGTACCTTGGTAGCGGCCTTTTTATTGATTGCCGACCCTGCTACCGGGCCAAAATCAAATTGGGGAGCCTTGGTTATGGCCGTAGGAGGAGGGGGCCTCACGTTTATACTCCGGTATCACGGCGCAGAGGCGTATGGCGCTTTTCTCGCCGTAGCTTTGCTCAACCCCTTGGTTCCCTTGATTCGAGATATGGAAAGTCGGAGGTTTTATGAACATCGGAGAAACCAATGATGCATGAGGATTTACCAGAATCAATAGATGGTGTAGCAAGGTATCCTTTCAAAATGCGGGATAGTCTTAAAGCGAGAGGTCTTTTCATCGGATGGATTGCGGGGATTCTCGCGGTAGGCGGGGGGATGTGGTTTTATACTCAGCCGCTACGGAGTACCATACTGCTCCAAACGGTCAACCAGGTCTTAGAAACGGTACAAGATTCCCGGCGCTTGGAAGAACGTATCCCTCCCTCAGTATCTTGGGGGCAGATCCCCTGGGGAAACTGGTATACCCTGGCGGATTCTGAAGATCGGGCCCTGGTCTTTTCCGTGATGAATCAAGGGATATTCATTCCCTGTATGGCGGTGGTTTCGGCAAGTACCGGCAAGGTGGTGGGTGATACGATTCTGCCTTTAACTAACCAGCCGGAACAGACCCTCAAACAGATTCCGCGGGGAATCATTACCTCCTATATACGGCGTATAGAAACCCCTCCATTCCTCCAGACAGGAGCAAGGCAATGAATCGACGGTTTCAAGTCTATATGCGGGGGTTTTCCCACTCTCCTCTTTCCACGTTAGCGGGAGGAGGGCTTTTAATCATCGCCTCAAGCCGGTTTGCCTTTGCCCTTGTAGCCTGTGCCGCGCTCCTTTGGGTCTACGGAGCGACAGGGCTTACGGTCTTTGCGGCAAAGCCGATTCTGCCGAAACAGGGCATTGGAGTAATCCTTCTGTTTTTATCCAGCCTCATGGGAAGCCTCTTCCTACTGGCGGTCTGGATGATGAGCCCCCTCCTTGCACTGGGAAGTGTTTTTATCATCCTCCTTTGTCCGGTGTACTGTATGGGTTCTGAGATTTTTACCCATATTGATTCCCCGACACTGGAAGAAGCCTTGACTAAAATACTGCTGGACGCTGCGAGCCTGGGTCTTCTTATCATTGCCTTGGCGTTGATTCGGGAACCCCTGGGTTTTATGACGCTTTCATTGCCTGGAGGAGCGGCATCGGGGATTTCTGAATTATTCCAAGGAGACGACGGCAAGTCTTTTTTCCCAATTCGGATCCTTTCGAGCACCGGAGGGGCCTTACTGCTGCTGGGATATGGGGTTGCCCTGTTCCGCTCCCTGAGAGAATCCTCTGCCAAGGAGGATTCTTGATATGCTGGGGCTGCTTATTTTTTCAGGTTTTACCCTGAATCTCATACTGCACGGTGCCTTGGGAATCGGCAATATTGTAGAAGCTCAGGAGCAGTCTCGTCCCATTCCCTGGTTTCAATTAGGGGTACTCTTTGTATCGGTGTTTCTCCTCTGGATGCTTGCCTCGTATGGTTTGGTGTTTCTGGCTTTTGGTTTCCTGGAATATGCGTTGCTGTTTCCCCTGAGCGCCTTGTTCTGTATGGGTCTTGAGGCGGTAGGTGCCCGCTTGTTCCCCTCCCTGGTGCCGGAATACCGACTGTTTAGTGCTGCTACGGCTTACGACGGCCTGGCCTTAAGCTCCCTGATGTTATGCCTTCATATCGCCCGAACGGTCATGGAAGCCTTTATCCTGTCCTTGGGTTTTGCCTTGGGAACCTGGCTTTCCCTATTTTTGCTTACTGAAATCCATAAGCGATCTTCCCTGGAACTCGTCCCCCCTTTTATGCAGGGCCGTCCCCTGATGCTCATCTCCATAGGATTCTTATCCTTGCTTTTTACCGCTCTGGGGTTTACGTTCTTTAATGCCCTGGGGACATTCTAGGGGAAGTAATGGGGTTAACCTTTAGGAAGCTGTATCAGGGGAAACCGCCTATGGTATAAACTTCGGGGCTGGCCTGAAAAGCAGCATTAATCAAAACTACCTACGCATGCAAGGAGCGTAGTGAATAATAGGATATCTATATAAAAGTTATGAATCATATTTTACGATTTATCTTGGGTTCTCATTATCATATTCCCTATGGAGTGGGAGATGCTGAATTTGAAGCAGCCTATAAAACGAACTTAAAGCCTTTTGTCTCAACTTTATACAAATACCCCAAAATTCCGGCAACGCTGCATTATTCCGGCGTCTTGTTACATTGGCTTGAGAAGGTTCATCCTGAGTTTTTCATACTGTTGGAAGATTTGGTGTCCCGAAAACAAGTAGAATTACTGGGAGGTGGGTTCTATGAACCCATGATGCCCCTTTTACCCCTCTCAGATAAAATAGGGCAGATTGAGCTGCTTACTACGTATCTGCGAAAGCACTTTGGTAAACGGCCCCAGGGTTGTCGGCTGCCGGCTCTGGCTTGGGAACCTCATATAGTCGGCCCTTTGAGTACCTGTGGGATGGGCTATACCTTCTTAGAGGATCGGCAATTTACCCTGGCTGGGGTATCTGCACCGGCAATTGAGCCCTGCATCACCGAAGATCAGGGCAAACTTATCACTATTTTTCCGGTTTCAAATCAGCTTAAAGAGGCATTCGCCCGCCAAAGGGCATCCCTGGTTTTAGAGGATCTGATCCAGGGCCATGCGGTTCTCCAGGGAGGGCAGGGAATCATCTGTGTTTTTCCCGAACAGATCTTTGCCGAACATGAGGCTTCAGAGGGAGCGGAACTGCGATTCCACAGGTTCTTTGAAGATCTTTCCTGCTTTGAGTCTCAAATTGACTTTACCAGTCCAGGAAAACTGTATAAGGGGCTGCGAGGCTTAAAAAAAATATACTTTCCTGTTTCTCAAGAAGCCGGGGTCTTATCAGGGGAAAGCGCCTCAAACCCTGCGGTTCGGCAATTTTTAATCAACTATCCTGAGGCAAACCGGATCTATGCCAAGATGATGTTTACCCATGTCTTAATCAATCAGCTTCGAGGGGATAAATCCCGAAAACGTATTGCCCGGGAGGAACTATGGAAGGCTCAAGGGCTTGATGCGTTTTGTCCTGGGGTCTATGGAGGGGTATGCCGCCACTCAATCAGGAAGGCCGTCTATAAAGCCCTTTTAGGAGCAGAGAAGATAAGCCGGGAACAGAGCAGTACGGCCCCGTCGGTGTTGAATTTTGATTTTGATCTGGACGGCGAAGGGGAATATTTGTTCTGGAATGGGTATATCAACTGCTATATACAGCTTGAGGGGGCGGCAATTTTTGAGCTGGATTATCTGCCGAAGCTCTGGAATTATCTGGATACCTTTGCCCAGGGATACAAGCGAACCGGTTTTGCGGATCATCTGGTTTCCTCGGACCTTACCTTTCAGGATGTCCAGGCAGGGGTGTTACAGCAGCCCTCTGCTCGTATTGCTCATCGGTATTGCGGGAGCGAACTCTTTGAACTTCTCAGTATGGATAAGGAGCATGAGCAGGTTCATTTTCGGCTTCCCCTACAGCCAGGACTAGCCTATGGGAAGGTGGAAATAGAGAAGCGCTATCAGATACGAAAAGATACCCTCAAGGTGAGCTATGGGCTTACCAACCGGGGGACTAGTACGGAAACCGGTACGTTTATTCCCAGTTTGGATCTTTCCTTCCCTGGAGAAGGGGAATCTTTTGTACACCTGGCGAAAATTCGATTGGCAGAGAAGAATGAAGAACCGGAAAATGAAGTTTTTGTTTCAGAAGGGACGATTATTACCGATGTAGCGGGGATTACCTTTGAGGATCTCAAGAATGAGGTGTTCATCACCCTCAGTAGCGACCAAAATTTTGACACGTGGATCATACCAATCCGCACTCCCTGCCCCATAAAGGGGGTACTGCGTACCCTGTACCAATCCACCTGTATCATGCCCATAAGACCCTTCGTGTTAGGGCCGGGGGATTGCCTTAACACTGAGTTTAGTCTGAGGATCTATTGCTGATCTCAGAATGAGTTGCTCCCTGAAACACCGGGGGAGGCGTATTTTGCTGCCTCCCCCCAATGCTTTACCTATAAATCCTTAGGCTTGTATACCCTGAACTAGGGTTAGAAGTATCGTTTCAACAGACCCTTGAATCCAGAACCATGCCGGGCTTCGTCCCGGGCCATTTCATGTACCGTGTCATGGATAGCATCGTAGCCCCGGTCTTTGGCCCGTTTTGCCAGGTCGGTTTTGCCTGCGGTAGCGCCATGTTCCGCTTCTACCCGGAGTTCCAGGTTGCGTTTGGTGCTGGTGGTGATGACTTCACCCAAGAGTTCCGCAAATTTTGCCGCATGTTCCGCTTCCTCAAAGGCATAGCGCTTGTAGGCTTCGGCAACTTCAGGATAGCCTTCCCGATCTGCAACTCGGCTCATTGCCAGGTACATACCGACTTCGGAACATTCTCCGTTGAAATTAGCCCGCAGATCCATGAGGATATCTTCCTCAACACCTTTCGCAACGCCAACCACATGTTCAGCAGCATAGGCGCTTCCGGCAATCTGCTCTTTGAACTTGGATGCCGGAGCTTTGCAGGTAGGACAGAACTCAGGAGCTTTGTCCCCCTCATGAACGTAACCACAGACGGTACACACAAATTTTTTCATACTTATACTCTCCATAAATAAAGTAAGATACTAATATACTAACAGCATAATGCCTTAGTTTTCAAATTCGCACACCGGAAACAGACCCCATAAAACACGGTTTTCTGATAATCAATGAGAAATCGCTGCTCTTGCTTGTCCGAGCAAGGGCTCCCCGGCACTTCAGGACGAGAAAGCACGATCGAAACCGGTGAAGCATCTTGGGGAAACTCATCAGGCACATCAAATACCGCACCACAACAGGTACAGATAAGATGCGGATGGGGCATGACAAAACCATCAAACCGTTCTTCTCCGCCAACGACCCCTACCGACACCACAGAACCTTCCTCCAAGAACAGCTTGATATTGCGATATACCGTACCCAGGGAAAGCCCAGGAATAGTGGGCTTTAATTGCTCGTGTACCCACCGGGCACTGGGATGGGATGGGGTAGATCGAATCATCTTGAGAATCGCTTCTCGCTTCTTGCTATGTTTTCTTGTGGTGTATTTCATAGTCTTCCGTTTAAACTAATAATAGTTGTTATTATTAATATACGTTTTTTTTCAGCTATAGGCAAGGGAAAAGATACAAAGCATTAGGTCCTTGAGGGATATGACTTCATTGAAGTCAATTAAATCCATTCTTGACGGTAGTATGTTTCCATGCTTACATTAAAGAAGTTATAAAACTATGAAATTAAGAAAAAACTGGTATTTATCTTTATCCGCATATCGAGTATTCCTAACGATCAGCTCATAGGCCCCTTCGTAAGTTCCTGCAAGGACTGTCTTGGGACATAACTAGTTTTTCCAGGTAATACCCATACGGCAGTGTTACCAGAAAGAAGGATTATATGGATTCATACATGGACAAGACGATTATCGCGTGGCTCACCTATAAAAAAGATTATTATGGTGATGCCAATAAGGTATGTTATATTTACCCCCGGTATATTAAGCAGCCTGGCGGGGTATATGAACCACTTAAAGATGGGGATGAACGGATCGATGTCAGGATTACCCAGGATGGGGTATTAGCGGATCGGGTAGTTGAAGAACACGGGCCGCTGGTAAACGTTAAATTTAACCTTGAGCCTGCCCGAAGATATGAAGATGATCGGTACCTGTCAATCCGATACAACCCAGCTTTTATGGATTCTGAGATTGAAATAAGCCGGTTTAAAGAAAAAGGGCTTATGCAAATTTTTGAGACCTCAAAAGAGTTTACCGCTATTACGAAAGATAGGTTTATTATATCGGATATACAGTTATATACTAACGAAGTACTTATCAGAACCGGTGGCGTCTATTATGGCCCTTTTGATGCGGAATATGAAACTCAAGAAAGAAAAATATCGCTACTGGGTAAGAAAGAATATCGCTATACGATTAAATCGTATGAGGCCGCGGCTATTACCCGGCTGATAGGTATAACCATTGCCGATGAAGAGGGCATGAGACCTCTGGCCTTTATCCCGAAAGATTCGGTAGCAACATTACAAGCAACCAATAATGATATAGACTGGATAAGCGACGATACTTTAATGGACGGCTTGAGCGCAGCCCTCAAGGTGGCTTCCACCGGAGCATACGGGTATACTAAAAGTCAGATCCGGCACATCAAAAACGTGATAACTGAATCGGTCCAGCTGTCTGCTGATATGGAGCTTAGCGAAGCACGGATGGAACGGCTTATGGGTATGCTTGACAAGGTCATCCGCCATGAAGAGATAAAACAAACCCTCATGGTCAGTATTCTTGATGATAAAGCGGCCTTTGACCAACTCGTTACGGTGTTTTGTGAAGAATACATTGATATAATCGAAGAAAAGAGCCGGGACTTTATCCAAGTACGGGAACGGAAAGCTCGCTTACAGGCGGAAGTAGAGGCTCAAGAGCAGCGGCTCGCGGAATTGAAGAGTGATGAGAGTGTACTTACCAAAGAAGCCCAGGCCCGGCACCATGAAATCATGCAGAAACTGGAGAATGAAGAAAAAAACCTCAAAGTTACCCTGGAACAATTACAGACCGAACATCAGCAACTCCAGCAGTACGTGGGAATAGCCCGGGATATTTCAGAACTGAGCAAAAAGAAGGAGGTGCTGAATAAGGAAATTACCCACATCCAAGTTGAATACGATCAGTACAAACAGGAACAAGCCCGTCTTGAAACCCAGCTCAACACCACCCTGGAGCACTTCAAGGATCAGGTGCATCTCATTGCCCGGGTGATTGATAGTAAATTGCTTACTCAAGTGCTGCAAGCAGTGAGCGAGGAAAAGCCTGAAGTTGAAGTCTTGGTCCCGTTTAATACCCGTTTATTGTTTAACCCCCGATCCAAGCTGGAAGTATCCGGGGAACGGATCATTCGGCGCGTTTATGAATACCTTCAGGGAGCGAACCGGGATCTCAGTCCTAATGATACGGCCAATTACCTGATTTGTATTATGCAGGGATTTATCACCACCTTTGCCGGAGAACCGGGGACCGGTAAAACCTCCCTATGTACCATCCTGGCGAAATCCTTGGGGCTTGCCCGGTCCGATGCGCATAGCCGTTTTGTGGATATATCGGTAGAGCGGGGTTGGACCAGCCACAAGGACTTCATCGGCTATTACAATCCCCTGACCAAGATGATGGAAAAAAGCAATAACCGGGTCTTTGATGCCCTAGAACGGCTGCATTATGAACATGAGCACGGTGCAAATGCCCCGTTTTTTATGCTGCTTGATGAGGCTAACCTTAGTCCTCTGGAGCACTATTGGGCGGCCTTTCTACGGCTATGCGATGAAGATTCGGCCTACAGCCGTTCCTTGAGCCTTGGGGGAAAGCATCATTGGAATATACCCAAGTACTTGCGCTTTTTGGCCACGGTGAATTTCGATCATACCACCGAAGAATTGTCTCCTAGGTTTCTGGATAGGAGTTGGATTATCACCTTGGATCCAAATACTGCAGGAGGTGAATTGGTACATCTTGAGACTCCTAACCAGGAAACCATCATTTCCTACTCAGCCCTCAGCACCGCATTCCTGCCCCGAGGGGACGGGGGCATCGGGGATGAGGGGATTAGCAACAAATGGAGCAAGATCCAGAGTATATTCAGGCTGAATAATCTGCCCATCATGCCGCGGAATCAGAAAATGGTCCACACCTATTGCGCCATTGCCTGCAAGTATATGGATACCCAGACCCAGGAAAACCGGTTCGCGCCTTTAGATTATGCAGTATCCCAGAAGATCCTACCCATTATAAACGGCACGGGGGAGCGGTATCAGAATCTGTTGAAAGGACTGAAGGAAGAATGTAAGAGTATGCCCTTATGCCGTAATCATATTGCCCGAATCCTCAAGGCCGCGGATGAGAATATGGGGTTTTATCAGTTCTTTGCCAAATAACAGGGACGTATCATGGAATGTCGGCTTCGGTTACAGTTGCATTATAAAGAAAATAGAGAGAATCGGGAAAATAGAGAAAGAAAACTTGCAGTTAAGAGCAGCATAGACTCTTCCGGGGACATACCGCTGTATCCGGTTTCAGCAGCCCCGCATCGGGATGTGGCGGACACCGTAAGCCTAGTCGCGGAAGGGCTTTACACCTGTACCGCGCTCTTCACTGAGGCGGATCATCCTATACGCGGGATGGAACTTTTTCTTAATGAAGAATCCATCGGCTACGGCGCTCCCCTTCAGCAGCGTTCACCGCGGGAACACTCGGCGGATATCCTTTTCAGAAAGGACTTGTTGAACGAGGGTATGCTAGGGGATGCTGAAGACCGCAAAGAAGGAAGGCCTTTCCTGCTTCATTACGATCTGGTTCAATTCGCGCTCAAGGTACAAGATGACGAGCGTTCCTGTTTTTATACCAGTGATTATGTACTCTGTTTGAGCAAACATGGAGCTAACGCGGACAACATTGCCGATATTATCACCTATTTGGCAGAGTTTAACGATGCTACCGTCAGCAGGTTGATGTTTTCTCCCACATCCTGGGCATCCGCAGATTCGGAGAGTCTGTTATCGGACAGTGTTGAAACCCCGCAAAGCAAGGGTTCCTATAAATCCCTGAGCGACTATATTCAATTACTCACCTCCATACATACCTGTTACCAGGAACACTATCTTTCTTTTAAAAGCAGGGCTAAACACCGGATTGTCAAACATGATTCTTTGCAGTCCTATGACAAGGTAAAAAGCATCACCCGCCGCAGTCTGCAATGGCTGTATCAGAACCCTGGGGAATTAGTGAAAACCGAAAGCCCTACAGCCATACAGATGCAGGGTGTCCATTATCTCCCGTACCGTATGTACATCGAAAAAACTATCAAGAGCTTTGATATTTACGAGAACCGGGTGGTACTGGGTTTTCTCTTATTGGTCTGTAACCACGTTAAAACCGTAGAAGAAAAAGTCCGGAGGGAGCTGGCAGAGGAATACAAAGTACTGCATAAGCTGCAATGGCTTGAACGGGAAGGATTTCGGGCACCGATCATTGGGATTAAACAACTGCAGGTTGAGCGGAACCAGGACCGGCTCAATACCCTCCATGAACTCCTTTTAAACTTAGCCGGACAATACGCAAAATATAGCGACATCCTGCCTTGTTCGGATACGCAGCTTTTGGGAATACCTCGGAAGACCAAGGTTTTTCAAGAAGTCCGGCCGTACCGGCAGGTATTTGAACAGATCCTCCTGTGGTTTTATTTTGGGGAATTTACCCTGGTTAAAGAAACCCTGATAGGCAATGCAAAGACCTTGGACAAGCTTTTTGAGTATTACTGTTTATGCAAACTCCTGATGCTGCTTAAAAATGCAGGGTTTACCGAAACCGGGGCGGTTTCCCGTTCCTTTACCTATTATTCCCAGGAATACCCCAGCGGGGAGCTTGCCAACACCTACCTGTTGCGACGAGGTGACCTGCTCCTTACCCTGTACTATCAGCCGGTTATCAGCGCGGATCGCTTTGAGAATGATATAAGCCTCTACCGAACCACCACCACAGACGGCTTTTATACCCCTGATTTTATGTTTAAGATCCAGAGTACCCGGGTATCAGGTTCTTTCTATCTGATTTTTGACGCCAAGTATTCCTCCCGCTGGAACATCAAGCAGTATTATATGGACAGGGAGATTATCAAATACGGGTGTCAGCTCTCTGATCGGGAAGCAGGGCAGTCGGTCAAGATGGTATGGCTGCTGCAGGGCCGGATAGATGATACTGCGCCTATCGAACCGTATCACAATTCCCCCTTAGCACAGCAGTATAAGCCTGCTATATCCTATGGAATTATCAAGGTAAATACCAAGACCGATACCTTGGAGCATTTGTGGAAAGAGATAGCCCCCTTCATTCAAGAGTTGGAACACCAAGGGAGAACGGGTGATTCAAAAACCCATCTTGAGCATATGCGTTAAGTCTTGTTCGTATTTAAATTCTTGGAAAACAAACTCTATCTCTGTTTAGCCGTTATACATACAATTTTATTTTGGTTAGAAAAAACAAATCGAGGATCCTTTAAAACCTTGTGTATATTATTAAACCATTCAGCTTGCTTTATAAATCCCTCTTTTTTTAATAAGCGTCTTAATTTTTCCGCAGTTATTTTTTGTGGTACTCCAATAGTGTTTTTTACATAATCATATATTATATCTGTCAGGGTATATATGGATGTTGATTTTACAAACACCGGTGCTATCCGGTATGGTGATTGTTCAATGTCAGAAAATATGGGCTTATATCCAATTTCTGCATTGTACCGCAGGACTTCTTGCAATAATAACAATGTCCAGGGTAATTCGGGTGTCAATTGCGGAAGTTTATAATACCACTTTTCATCAATATCTCTTGGAATTATATAATCTTTATCAATAAACAATGAATCTAATGCCATTTCTATGCGATTTTTATTATTTTCATCAAGGGCTAAATATTCTGATAATATATAGACATCTTCATTATAGAAATAGAATGTTGAATCATTAGTATTATGAATAAAACTGATAATATGATTAACAGAAAGTTTTAATTTAATCAGCAATGACTCACATGCTTTTCTTGTTATTTTTCCTCCATTTTTTCTTGCAAGATTAATAAGGATACCATCTATGTTCTTTGGGTAATGAGGCTCATACTCCCAAACATGCAGATTTTCCGCGAAAACAAAGCAGTTATTATGGTATTTTTCCTTTGAAAAAAGATGTTTAGCTATTGCATAAACAGACAATTCATCGGTAAAATTATTCTTATTCATAAACCATGAAATATCGCTCTTTGCTGCTTCGAATAAGATATGGCTGTTAGTGTAACCATTAAATTGATGGAATTGCTTTTTTAGCATTTCTAAAATTATTTCAGCTGTTTTATCCAAATCTATGATACATTCTCTATGGATAAATCCATTTTTTATTTCAACAATATTCTTTAGTTTCTGGAGTATCTTTTGCATGATCCAAATAGAAACCCTGGGTACGTTTGAATAAATAGCATCTAAGCTATTGAGAGATAACCCTTTACCTCGCAAATAAACTTCAATCTCATCTGCAACAACGAAATATTTTTTAGCTAATTTAAATACCTTCTCTATCTTTCCAATTTTATATATTTTGAAATCAATGTCTGCCCCTATCTTATAAAATCCATCGATATCCTTTCGGTACATATAGGCTTCTGAAATCTGTTCATTTCTCAATAAATATATCAACGGTTCTACATATTCAAAGCCGTTAAAGTATTTTTTAATTTCACGAATCTTGATAACTAGACCACTGTCGATATCTACAGATAAGAAAGCAATAATATCTACAGGCATATTTCTGATTGATAATCCTAATCTTTCAAGGCCTTTTAATTCAAGCTGCCGTATGCGTTCTTTACTCATTGATCGTTCATCGCCAATTTCCTGAAGGGTCATTCCATTTGCACGCTTCCATAAAATATCAAAAGGCCTTTCATAACCTTGACTGCTATACACCAAATTAAATATTTTCTGCATCAAGGTTCTTATATTAAGAGATAAAAATTTAAACAATGAAACCATCTCTGTTGTTCTGCTGGATATGGCAATGTCCTTGAATTTTGTTTCAATGTCTTCAACTTTTTTAACAGATAAAAATAGATTAGCCATGCTGGATCTTATATTTTTTATCTTATCATTTTTATTTGACGATAAATATAAATCAAGAATATGTTTTAATCTATGGATAGGAATAGCTTGATATGCATTTTTTAACCTGATTAATCGCTGAGCAATCTGATTTTTTAATAATGCGTTAAAATGCCTGGTCCCTTTAGTATCTCCTGTTGTTGTTTCAATGGTTGATGTTATTTTTTCTATGCAAAGACTTATCTCGTTAATATTTTCAGCATTAAGACTTCGCAGATTTTGTAATCCATACTTATCCAATCTTAATAAATCTTTAACCGTTACTATTCCTGATTGCCATAAAAGTTCAACCGTATTATACGATAAATCAAGAATACCTATTGGGTCTGAAAGAAATGTAGGTTCAGCAGTAAGAACATAGCGGCAGTTAACTCGATTGATTGTTCTAAAGTACACTTCTCGTTCAATAGGCTTTTGAAAATTATCTGCTAATAATTTCTTTTTGCAATTAATAATTTCTTTAATGCTTTTTGTTCCTAAATTTTTTATCCCATGAAGGTCTTCAGTATTTAAACTAAGCAATAAACTAACGGTATATATTCCAGCATTTTCAAGGGCATTTATCGACCGAGTCGATAAATTAAGTGCAGTAATAGGAGTACTAAGATCCAAATCATATTCTATATGATTATACGTAAACATGGAATAACTAAAACTTCCCTTATTGATTTTTGATAATAATATCATAAATACCATAAAAAAGCAAGGGGTGTTACTAATGATCTGCAATGCTCAGTTTCAGAAAAAAATGTCCCAAGTCACCAAAAACCGTATTATAAAGTATACAGGGCGTCAGCTCCGTCGCTCCTTCATGAAAGGAATTGACGTTTCAAGAACCTTATGGTATGCTCATACAAGCCTTCGAATTTTTGTCTTGACGTCGCAAAAAGTGGTTCAGTTCCTATTTTTTAGCTTGTTTTTAGTATGGAGGAGAAGTTTTTATGAAGAAGCTGGTTTTAGCAGGTCTATTAACAGCAGCTGTGGGGCTTATCGCCTTTGCAAATGGGCAAAAGGCCACCTCAGATGGCGCGGGAACCGATGTACGTCTTTCGGTTTATATGCAGTTGGAATTGGCGAATCCCCAATACGAATATTGGCCGAAAACGCTGGAAGCCTTTGCCGCCAAGTATCCTAACATCAAATTGGACTTTGAATACGTGTCTGGAGAACAATTCCACGATAAGTTTCAGGCGATGGCTGCGACAGGGGATATCCCCGACCTCTTTACCATCTATGCCGGCGCCCGTTCAAACTACGTTCTGAACCGGGGTATGGTGAAAGATCTGCGGCCCTATCTCACCGACGCTTTCAAGGCGAACTATACCCCCAGTATTTGGAAGCCCCAAGGCCCCAATGGGGAGATATATATCATTTCTCCCAATATGGCGGTCTGTACGGTGATCTATGTGAATACTAAACTCCAGCAGGAACTGGGGCTTACCAATCCCGCTACCTTGGATGGGTTGATTAGCCAGGTTCCTGCTATTCGCGCCGCGGGGTACACCCCTCTGATGTTCGGCAATAAAGGGGTTTGGCAGGCCCAATCCCTGCTCTTGTCCATGCTGGTGGATCGCACGGGGGGAACCGCGTGGTTCGACCGTGCCCGAATCGGTACTGCGAAATTCACCGACCCTGCCTTTGTGAATGCCCTGGGGATAATCAAGCGCATGGTAGATACCCAGGTTTTCCCCAGTGGCGTGAATCAGCTTGAAGGTCCTGAAGCCTGGGGTGATTTTGTCCAAGGTAAGTCGGTGTACCTGTTGGATGCAGGTTGGCGTATCTCTGCGCTGAAAAGTGCCGCAACTCCAGAAGATTATGCCCGCTACGGCGCGATTGCATTCCCCGCGATCGCCGGTGAAGTGACCACAGGTTCAAGCGCCGCGACTTTGGGGGAAGCCCTGGGTATGAACGCTAAGCTCACGGGTGCTAAAGCCGACGCAGCCTGGAAATTCCTGAGCTTTATCTATGGTCAGGAAGGTTCGGATCTGCTCATGAAATACGGCACGGTTCCCACCTATAAGCTTGATTATGCCCAGTACGGCGTGGACAGCCTTAACCAGCAATACATTGAACTAATCAACGGTCAGTCTATGGGTTACGTGATTGATGCGGTGATGGATGGGGAAGGGGTGAACAATGTGCTCAACCCCGGTATTCAGGCGGTGATGATGGGAACCAAAACCCCGGAAGGCTTGGCCGCCGAATACGAAGCCTGGGTAGCGGCTAACGATTCAAACCGTAAGAAGTAGTCCATACCTTTCCCCGAGGGCTTGAGGACGGGGGTATCGTTGCTATACCCCCAAAACCTGAAACGTTGCATCCTGCGCGCATTATAAAGGGGGTTATCGTGCGTTATCAACAATCAAAAAAGATAAGTTACTATTGTTTCATTTTACCTGCCTTTATCGTCTTCATCAGTGTGATTCTCTTTCCCCTGGCCTTCAGTATTGTGCTGGGATTTACCCAATGGAGAGGATATGGGGAAATACGTTTCGTTGGTCTTGACAACTATATCCGCATGTTTACCGATCCGGTGTTTCATATCGGGGTCAGGAATAACATCATGATTGTGCTGGTATCCGTGTTCGGCCAGATTCCCCTGGGCTTGCTGCTGGCCTATATGCTCTACCGCAAAATGGTCAAGAAGGCGAATCTCTTTGAGGTATTGATCTTTCTGCCGATTACCATATCCTCGGTGATTGTAGCCCAGCTATGGAACCGTATTTTTTCACCCGTAGGGATTTTTACCGCCATGATGCGGAACCTCACCGGAAACCGGGAATACATTATGAGCATTGTGGAAAACAAAGACCTGGCCATTGTACCCATTATGTTTGTATTGCTTTGGCAGCAAACCAGCCTTTTCATGGTGATCTTTCTCGCCAACCTGCAGCGTATCCCCAATTCGGTTATCGAAGCTGCCCAGCTTGAGGGAGCCAGCGAGGGAAGCATATTTCTCCGTATTATCACCCCGATGATGGGGTATGTCATTTTCATTAATTCGGTCCTGGCCATTTCCGGCAGCTTTAAGAGCTTTGATTTGGTCTATTCGATGACCGGCGGCGGTCCCGCCCACTACACCGAAGTGCTTGCGGTGTATATGTACAATACAACCTTTGTCCATCAGAACTATGGATATGGAAGCGCCCTATCCATTATCATCATCATATTTATCATCCTTTCGCTCTTGCTCACCCGGGCGGTGTCGAATCTCTTTAAGGTGGAATAGGCATGAATACCGAATCTTTGCTGCGCCGCGCTCCCCTGCGGTGGCGTTCAAGCGCGTATCTCTTAATGGCGGTTTTTGCGATACTCACGGTTTTTCCCCTGGTTTGGCTGGCCTATTCCTCCTTAAAACCCCATGCGGAAATCATCGTGAACCCCCTGGGCCTGCCTCAGCACCCCTCTTTTGACAATTACCTGCGGGCCTGGACCATGGGAGGCCTCGGCATTTCCCTGCTGAACAGCTTCATCTATACGGTCTGTGCCACCCTGGGCACCCTGTTTCTTGCCTTGGCCGCGGCCTTTGGGCTTACCAAGTTCCCTTTTAAGAACCGGGCTTTTTTCACCGCCGCGTTTGCCCTTGGTCTGATGATCACGGTTCACGCGGTGATCATTCCCCTGTTCCTGATGGAAGTGAAAATCGGCATCATCAACCGGCGGATCGGCGTCATCTTACCCTACATCGCCTTTGACCTGCCCATGTCGGTGATGATTGCCATTTCCTACGTCAAAGGGATCCCCGACGCGCTGATTGAATCCGCTGAAATTGACGGCGCAAAGTACCGGACCGTGTTTTGGCGGATGATTCTGCCCCTGGCCTCCCCGGTTATCGCCACCATGGTGATCCTGTCCTTCCTGCGGCACTGGAATGAATTCCTTTTTGTGTTCATCTTCACCACCAAGGCCGCGCTCAAGAGTCTGCCGGTGGCAATTACCCAATTCGCCGGCAGACAGAACATCGAATACGGGCTTCAGTACGCGTCCCTCGTCATCGGTATTCTCCCCATGATTTTGTTTTACTTCTTTTTCCATGCCCAGCTCATCAAAGGCTTTGGAGAAGGAGCCTTAAAAGAATAGATAAACGTAACAAGGAACTATTATGCGTATCGTAATTGGCGGCATGAACCATGAATCCAACACCTTTAACCCTATCATCACCGGAGCAGATGATTTTGTGGTTTTTTACGGTGAAGAAATGCTCACCAGGGGACGAACCCCCTCGTATGCATCTACCGGTATTATCACGGCTTTAGAGGAAGGGGCGTGTGATATAGTGCCCACCGTCCTTGCCCGGGCCGTACCCAATGGGGTGGTATCCGCGGCCTTTTATCGGCACCTTAAGGCGGAATGGATCAAACGTATCCAGGAGGCATTGACCCTGGGGCCGGTTCACGGGGTATGTCTTGCGCTTCACGGTTCCATGAAAGTTGAAGCGCTGGGCTGTGCCGAAGGGGATCTCCTTATGGCAGTGCGGGAACTCCTGCCGGATGTTCCTTGTACCGTGGCGCTGGATATGCATGCTACCATCACCCCGGCATTGCTTCGCTGCGTTGATGGGTTTACCGCGTACAAGACCGCGCCCCACATCGACTGCCAGGAAACCGGCGCGCACGCTGCCCGGATGCTCCTCCATTCCCTGCATACCGGTAAAAAGTTGCATACCGCGTATCGACGGATACCCATGCTCATTGCCGGGGAAAAGTCTGAATCTGAAGCAGAGCCAATGCGTTCCCTTATCGAAGCCTGCCGCGGTGTGGAGATGCAGCCGGGTATTGAGGCGGCTTCGTTGCTTTTGGGTTTCCCCTGGGCAGATGACGAACATAACGGGGTTTCTGTCTTGGTTACGAGTCTTGCCGCGGGGGAAACCGGGGAAAAAAGCGCCGATGCATTAGCCGCTTCCTTTTGGGCGCGGCGGCATGATTTTGTCTTTCGCAGCGAATGGTACGATCCCCGGCAATCCCTGGAATATGCGTATCAGGGAGTGCTCGAAAAAAAAGAGCGTCCGGTTTTTATTTCTGATTCTGGAGACAATCCTACTGCCGGGGCCACGGGAGACGGGACGGAACTTCTTGAGCGGATCCTGGAAACCATGGACCAGGCGGCTCAACTCCCAACCCCCCTCCTGTACAGTGGTTTCTACGATGCCCCTGCGGTTGCGGCCTGCATCAAGGCTGGAACCGGTGCGGTGCTGGACATCACTATTGGGGGCAACTGGGATCAGGTGAACGGAAAAAAGATCCCCCTCCAGGTAACGGTACAAAAAGTCGCACGAAACTTCGGACCGTTGCAGTCGGATCTGGTCTTGGTGTCCCATGAGAACCTGCTTATTACCCTCACGTCTAAACATATCGGTTTTGGGGACGCAGCACTCCTCCCCTCGCTGGGCATAAACCCTGGGGATTACTGCCTCGTGGTTGTAAAGCTCGGTTATCTGGAACCGTGTTTTCGTACTATTGCAGACCGGGCTATCCTGGCTACCACCAAAGGCTGTTCTCATGAACTGCTGGAAACCATTCCCTATAAAAAAGTTCGCCGTCCCCTGTATCCCCTGGATCCTGACCTGGTGTTTTCTGTAGGAACCTAGCCACCGCATAACGTCTGGACTCAAGGGCTTATTTTCGCTAGACTATCGTCATAAAAAGCTCGTGAGCAAAAAAGGTACCTTTCCTTGCGAGCGGGCAAAAGCAAGGAGTATTCTATGCTAAAAAAAATCATTTTGTGCCTGCTCGCGGCGTTCTTAATAGGCGGATGCGTGAGCGAAAAGGAAGCAGTCATGCTGAAAACCCCGTCTTTAAAGGATGCTTACGCGGACTATTTTCTTATTGGCAACATTGTGTCGGGAGTGGATATGGATGATGAGCGCTATACTATCCTGACCACTCACCATAACATCGCTACTGCGGAAAACGCCATGAAACCTCAGTATTTACAGGGGACCAAGGGGGTGTTCACCTTTGACGA
>JAISBK010000050.1 GCA_031266255.1 Treponema sp. | reverse complement strand
CCCCCACCGTCCCTACCCCCGCCCCGCCGGCCGCCGGCCCCCCCCCCCCCCCCCCCCCCCCCCAAATAATTCATTATAGTATAAAGAATTATAAGCTATCATAACCGTGATACTACCTTTTGTCGTGGAGTTAAAACAACCACTTCTGTTTTTTCAGCATCTCAAGACACCTGCTTGAAGAATCATCTATACAAGATACATTTCTTCCATGTTTCATTGTAATATACAATAGCACTTTTATTTTTATTTGTCTAGTCTATAGGCAGAAAAAATAAGAAATAATCTGCCCCAGACAAAAGGAGGCTGCTCGTCCTGAGCAGCCTCCTTGATTACCGAACCTTACTATGGTCTAGTGATGACCGTGGCCCGCATAATGAATATGCAGATACTGATGTTCTTCGTGCTGATCCTTAAAGACATCCCCCTGCCATTCCTTCATAACCGGATTCTGCTCCACGCTGTTGAAAGGATATTCTTTGTCTGCTAAGTATAGACCCCGGGCACGTTCTTTCTTGACCTCCCAGTCTGCTGCCGGTTGACCGCCTCCGCCTATACAGCCCCCAGGACACGCCATGACTTCTACAAAGTCAAAGTGCTCGCCTTCCTGAATCCGTTTAATGATGGCATCCGCATTGGCAAGCCCAGAAACCACCCCCACTTTAAGCGCTATATCCCCCAGTTTTATGGTCGCGGTCTTGATACCATCCTCCAGGGCGCCTGCCTTAGCATCAGCCTGGGGAAGCCCACGGATCCCAGATTCTGCTATGGCCAAGTAATTAGCCGGAGTATTGAGTTTTAAGACCGAAAGAGCATAGCGAAGGGCCGCTTCCATAACCCCCCCGGATACGCCGAAAATAACCGCAGCACCGGTGGTATTGCCCCATTTACCCTCAATGGCTTCAGGCTCAATATGTTTGTAATCAATGCCCGCTTCCTTGATCATGCGGATCAGTTCCTGGGACGTAAGGACAAACTCTATATGACGCTTACCATTGGTCTGGAACTCAGGTCGGGCGCTTTCCCACTTCTTCGCCACACAGGGCATGATGGCCCCCAGAACGGCCGGTTCCGCTTCCTTCTGGAAGACCCCTGAGTACATGTGCATGGGGCTCTTACAGGTGGAAACATGAGGCATCACTTCGGGGTGGTGCTTTTCCACATACTGAATCCACGCAGGACAGCACGAGGTAAACAGTGGCCAGGTCTGGGGGTTTTTAAGCCGCTCCAAAAGCTCGGTGGCCTCCTGAATGATGGTCATATCCGCGGCGGTGTTGGTATCGTAGACTTCGTCGAAACCCAGCCTGCGAAGCGCCGCTACCATCTTACCGAAGGTGTTTTCATGGGGGGGAATGCCGAAAGCATTACCCACTGCAACCCGGGTCGCGGGAGCTATCTGCACTGCCACCTTGGTTTTCTTGTCGTCAATGAGCGCCCACACCCGCTTAGTCTCGTTCTTGACCGTGAGCGCACCAGTGGGACAAACCGCGGCACACTGACCGCAACCAACACAGACCGATTCCCCGATGGGCTTACCGCCCACGCAGGAAACTTCCATCTCCGAACCCCGATGGGAGAAATCGATGGCTCCCACCTTTTGAATTTCGTTACACATCCGGATGCAGCAGCCGCAATCAATACACTTCGCCTTATCCTTGGTGATACAGAAGGAGGTCTCGTCCAGGACGGGGACCGGATTATGCTGGGGATACCGAACGCCGGTAATGCCGTAACGATCCGCAAAGGCTTGCAATTTACAGCGCTGGCTGTTATCACAGGTGGTACAATCCCGGCAGTGATTCGCTAAAAGGAGTTCCAGGATGTTCTTCCGGTACATTCTGAGCTTTTCAGTATTGGTCTTGATGACCATACCGGGCTTGGGAAGCAAAGAGCACGATGAATCAAGAGCGCTTCTTCCGGTCCGCTGATCCACGATCTCCACCAAGCACATCCGGCAGGCGCCATAGATAGACAGTTCCGGGGTATAACAGAACGCAGGAATATCAATGCCCGCTTTCTTGGCATGCTCCAACACGTTCAAGCCCTTTTCAAAGTCGACGGCAACACCATCAATCGTAATAAACTGTTTGTCAGGCATCTTACGCCTCCTCTTTTATCGCGTTAAATTTACACTTCTCAAGACAACTGAAGCACTTAATACACTTGGATTCATCAAGCACATAGTATGCCTTCTTTTTACCTTCCAAAACCTTGTCCTGTTGCGTGATGGCCCCGGCAGGACAGATCTTGGCACAGGCACCGCAACCGGAACAGTTATTCGGATCTATAGAGAGTTTCTTGAGTTTCTGGCACTCCCCCGCGGTACACGTATGCTTATAGATATGGTCTTCGTACTCGTTGCGGAAACGCTTTAGGGTGCTCATCACCGGATTCGGCGCGGTCTTACCCAAGCCGCAGAGGGCCGCCTTAGAAACCGTGACTGACAGTTCGTCCAAAAGCTCAATATCCCCATCTTGACCTGCACCAGCTACGATGCGCTCGAGAATTTCAAGCATTCTGAGGGTTCCTTCCCGGCAGGGTACGCACTTTCCACAGGACTCTTTTTGGGTAAACTTCATGAAGAACCGGGCAATTTCGATCATACAGTTGGTTTCATCCATGACCACTAAGCCGCCGGAACCAATGATCGCCCCCGCCTTGGGCACTGACTCGAAATCCAGAGGCATATCCAAGTCGGCTTCGGTAAGACAGCCTCCGGAGGGTCCGCCAATCTGCACGGCCTTAAACTTCTTGTTGTTAAGAATACCGCCGCCGATGTCATAAATGATCTCCCGTAACTTGGTTCCCATAGGAACTTCGATAAGCCCGGTGTTAACGATCTTTCCGGTTAGGGCAAAGGTCTTGGTACCAGGACTCGTAGCCGGTCCAATACCCTTATACCAGGTCGCTCCCCTATTGATGATGAGGGGCACATTAGCGTAGGTTTCCACGTTGTTCAAAACCGTGGGTTTTTCGTAAAGCCCCCGTTCAGTGGAACGGTACCGTTTAACCCGAGGCATACCCCGTCGGCCTTCGATGGATCCCATGAGCGCAGACCCTTCCCCGCACACAAAAGCCCCGGCACCCCGGTAGATGGTCAGTTTGAAACTGAAGTCAGTTCCCAGGATATTATCCCCTAAAATCCCAAAGGCTTCTGCCTGGGCAATGGCAAGCCGCAGACGCTCTACCGCCCGAGGATACTCAGCCCGGACATAGATATAACCCTGATTGGCCCCGATTGCCTTGGCAGCGATGAGCATCCCTTCTATCATCTGGTGAGGAATCCCTTCCATGACCGATTGATCCATGAATGCACCGGGGTCCCCTTCGTCGCCATTACACACCACGTATTTAGGGGATCCTTGGGCCTTGAGCGTATCCCCCCACTTTTGACCCGCGGGGAAACCTGCACCCCCCCGTCCACGGAGGTTGGAATCAGCTACTTCCTTGCATACTGCTTCAGGGGTCATATCGAAGAGTACCTTCTCAAAGGCGCTGTAGCCCCCTACCGCAAGGTATTCCTTGATGGATTCCGCGCTGATTTTGCCGTTCTGTTCCAGCACGATCCGCGTTTGCTTCTTATAAAAGGGAATTTCATCTTTTTGGAGGATGGACTTCCCCTCAGGGCTCTTGAAGGCAAGCCGTTCCACCGGCTTTCCCTGCTTAATGGTTGTTTCGACGATCTCTTCCGCATCTTCAGGCTTTACCTTGGTGTAGAGCCAGCCCTCAGGCTCGACCACCACCAGGACGCTTTGGTTACAAAAACCAGGACAGCCGCCTTTTTTAAGGCCCACAGGATGCCCCGGTTCTTCCTTAAGTTCCAAAGAACAGGGAACATGCTTTTCTTTGATGACTTCCACCAGCTTGTCGTAGACCGCCAGGGATCCAGAAGCAATACAACCGTTGCCCGCACAGACCAGGATCTTGTGTTGCTCCGCATCCAATGCTTTCTTATAGGTCTCCCGGGCCTTCTGTAAGGCCCCTCGATTCGTTAATTGTGCCATAGCTCCCCCTTACAACCTAGTCCGCAGTTCGCTGATGATTTCCGAAACCTGCTTAGGCGTTACATTGGCGTGTACCTTATCAGGAGCGCCGCTGGTACTCACCATCAGGGCCGGGGCCAAACTACATGCCCCCAGGCATGCTACGGTTTGCACCGTAAAGCTCAAGTCATCGGTAGTGATTTTCTTTTCAGAAAGCCCCAATTCCTTGCGGAACTGTTCCAAGTTGGGAAGAGACTTACGAACATGGCACGCAGTTCCATCGCAGACTTTGATAATAAACTTACCCTTGGGCTGCAAAGAGAAGTTCTCGTAGAACGTAGCCACCCCATAGATGCGGGCTTCGCTGACCTTAAGCTTATCCGCGATATAGGGGAAAATTTCCGGCGGCAGGTAGTTATAGTGCTCCTGCACGCCCTGCAAAATGGGAATGATTGAGCCCGGTTTAGCTCCCCATACCTTAATGACGTCGTCAATGACCCCATAATCAAATTGTGTACTCATTTTACCTCTCTTTGGGAGTATATCTCAGGGTTTCAAACGGCATCACCCGCTCGCCATACCTCTGCACGCATAATACTCCCTTATTCACATGAGTGAGTTATAACATCTCGGGAAATTTAGTTATTCCACCTCGCTATACATTGGCTATACGATTCACAGGAAATTGGGTTATTCCTTATACAGTGGTTTTATAATACCACCAGATTTTTTTTTTGGCAAGTTTTTTTAACCCTGTTTTTTAACGTTATCTGCCATAAACCCCATAAAAACCGGTTGACGCATGTTCACCAATAGCCATACCCTTATTTATGCGTTTTGAACTAACTGAAGCATTGACCGATGATCTGTTGTTTTCCATGGAAGATCAGGAGGGGGAGTTCCTCTTGGACACTCAGGAAGGGGTGGTAGTAGAAAAGGGTACGGTGTTCGTTGAAGATAGGGATACAAACCGAGGGACTGGCCGCTATATAGCGTTGCCTGCATGGCATTCTGCTGACGGTTACCGGCTCATGGAACGGTTTGCTGCAGGATACAAGAATACCTTGATCCGTACTGGATTGACCGCTGCCTTGGCTCAAGGGAAGGGGGTTTTCCGGGCCTTCAAAGATACCTTGAATGGTTATCCTGAAGCGGAAAAACGCTGGTTTGCCTTTAAAACCCGGGAAATGAAACTGAAAATTATCCGCTGGTATAATGCCCTGCGGGATGCATGGGGTTTAGAACGTATTGGTACTGAGCCTGAAGAAACCGATGACCTAGTATTGGAGGATTTTATGTTCCGGAAACCCCATTCCCAGGATCTGGCTGCGGCTGCGGAACTACACCACCGGATCCGTGAAGAAGGGAACCAACCCGGAGCGGCTTGTTTGCCGGAACCCCAGGATGCATCTGGCGGCCTAGCCCTGGTCGCGGAAACCGGAGGAGGTGACTTTGCCGGATACATTGCCACCACCTGTATCGGGAAAACCCTATACATCCATGCTTTAGAGGTAAAGCCTGAATACCGGGGACTGGGCATTGGGGAGGCCCTTTTTTCCCGGGTCTTAGACACCCTGGATCATGCGGCCATTTCCAGGGTAAGCATGGATCTGCCGGTGGAAGCAGAATGGTTTTCCCGGGTCCTGCTGCGGAAATCCTTCACGCCCTGGGTAACCCGGTATGGTTTGACCCTCAAAAAATCTGGATCATACCAGCATGAACACCAGGAGGCCGATAAAAGAAAGGGTTATCCCGATTCCAGCCCCTAAGAACAGGCAGGAGATGATTTCATACCGATACGCCTTGAAGGTATAGCCTCGGGCTAATTTTTCAGGATTCCCCGGGATTGCCCCAAAAATAGCACAGGGATCCCGGGGTTCCCGGGGCAGCGCATCCACCTCAGGGGCGGTTCCTTCAGGCAAACTCCCAAAGATATACCACCCGGTTTTGTGTTCCTCTGGTTCAGGGATCAGCAAGGGTATTTGATTTTCTGCCGCCTCAACAGGTAATGCATCGTAATAGACGCCGCGGTACGATTCTCCGTCAGGAAGCCGGCACTCCCAAGTACCAGGAGCAAGGTATTTTAAGGGAAGCCGTGCCAAATCCCGGTAGGCTCTGAAGATCCGGGCCCTCCACCACAGCCGGCGGTAGAGTACGGTGCATAGTATCCCTGGAGGTATCAGGGGGAACAAGGGAGTAAAGAGCAAGATAAATGCGGTGATACCGGTCAACCGAAAGGCTGGCCGTGGGAGGAAGTAAGCGGCTATGAGGAGTAAAGAGAACGCTCCCAATATAAAGGCGTAGGGGGTTAGGGGATTCCAATATTCATTTCTATTCCGTCCTGCCCGGATGGTCCGGATCGTCAAGGCTCGATCAAGCCCGTCATAAAAAATAAGCAGCAACGGATGTTCCGGGGTAGAAACAAAGGTCCAGCGCTCATCCTGGAAAACCAGGTTTCCTCCAACAAAGACCTTAGCTCCCTCGGCCAGGGAGGAAACCTGGTTCCAGCGGATCCGTTCAGGTATCTCTTCACTAGGATCAAAGGATTCGGGGATTACTCCCCCTTTGGTCATAGGAAGCAGGTAGGTATGGGCCCCTGCAAGGTTCACCGGTATGGTCAAGTTCTCGCTTCGGATCCACAGAGTATAGCCGTCGGTGGATTCAAAGCCGCCGATGAACCGGTAGCATCCCCCTTCCTCGGTGATATGTCGGTAGACCTCATAGTCTAAGATGGGTTTCAGCCGGAGATCGTCGAAGCGCTGCCTAAACAGCCGCCACCCATGTCTGCTCATAAATCCCCCGACTACCGGTACAAGACCGTACCAGAAAATCGCTAGGGCGATGATCCCTAGTAAATCAGAAATCCGCAGGGTATTATGCCTCCATGTACGAACATACCAATCAACCTAACCAACCGGCCGATACTGCCCGGATATCCCCCAGCCTTATAGTTGTAGGCGTGTTAGCCACCAACTGCTGGCTTTACCCGCTTGAAAAAAAAGAAGAAAAAGCAGAAAAAATCGAATCTCATCCAGATTCCCTGGAGCCGCGCAAACCCTGTGCGGTGATCGATCCCGGGGCAGACCCAGAGCTTATTATAGCACGGATGGAACGCTTGCACCTCTACCCCACGTATATACTCCTTACCCACGGTCATTTTGACCATCTGGCAGCCCTCCCCGGCCTTTTTTCCTATTTTCCCTGTTTTTCATCTTCTTCACCCGGTTCCCCAAGCAGCGATGCCCTTGAAATCGCCATCCACCGTGAGGACGCTCCGTACCTAGGGCCTGATGCCT
Source organism: Treponema sp. (assembly GCA_031266255.1). GTDB lineage: Bacteria > Spirochaetota > Spirochaetia > Treponematales > Breznakiellaceae > JAIRLU01. The sequence continues at coordinate 12,648 of JAISBK010000050.1, read as the reverse complement.
ATACCGTACATCGAACCGCTTTTTCTGCTGCCGCAGGAGCCGGTACCTATGTGGATGAGTTATGGGAACCCATGCCACGTCCCACGAAACTGCTGGCTGAAGGGGATACCATCGGCCCTTTTACGGTACTCCATCTGCCGGGGCATACCCCAGGTTCGGTTGGGTTTTATGATGCCCAGATGCAGGTGCTTTTCAGTGGGGACACCCTGTTTAAGCAAGGGATGGGGCGTACCGACCTTCCTGGAGGGGATTGGGATGCCTTGAGGAAAAGCCTGGAACGGCTTTTTGCCCTGGACGGCGCCATAGCGGTCTATCCTGGTCATGGGCCGGAGACCACCATAGCAGCAGAACGCTAACTCAAGGGTCCTGTCCCCCAGAAGATCGAGACCCCTGTTCTCTGATGGTCCTATTTCATGGCGCTTAAAGCTTCTGAAATATCGTAGCAGTAATCCCCTAACTTCTCGATACGCCGAACCAGATCAATGAACAGGAGTTCGGTCTTGACGTCTTGACCGGCTTCAATGCGCTTACGTCCCAGTTTGCGGAGCTTATTCCGGGATTTATCGATTTTTTCCTCCAGTTCTCTGGCATAAACCGATTGTTCTGGACTTAACGGATTACCCAAATGCTCCTGAACAAAAGTGAGGGATGCTTCCACCATACCCATATACGGCGTGAGGGCCTCCATTTCTTTGTGTTTGAAGGGAAGGTTTTTCTTGACGCTTCGTTCAAACAGCAGGCTCACGCTGTAGCAGTCGTCAGTTACATCTTCAAGATCAACCACAATCCGCAGCAGCAGCGAAACCTTCCGCTCTGATAGCGGGCTGAGTTGCTGGTGGGTACACTCAATGAGGAACCGGGTAATCTCTTCCCGCATCTCATCTGCGTATTGTTCCTCGTTACCCATATCCACCACCAGGGATTCCACGGTCGTTTTCGTATCAGCTTCAGGGCTACTTTCTTGTAAAGAAGGAAATGCCGCGCTGACTTTCTTATACATAGTAGCTGCTACCTTTGCCATGTCCCGGATTTCCTTTTCCACCCGGAGTATGTTGAGTTCTGGAGTATCCTGGATAGACCCGGATTGGTATTTCAAGGTATAAGGGCCGGGTACAGGGGACACGGCAACCGTTCCAGGGTCTTTGATAAGGAATGTTACCAGCTTGGCAAAAGGCGTTACAAAGGGGAAAAACAGCAGGGTATTGATGAGGTTGAAGACGCTATGGAACATAGCCAACTGGGTCGTGATCCCGGTTCCGCTTGCATCCCCCGGGGTAAGCCAGGTTACTAACCGGAGCAGGGGATCAAATAAGATCAAGGCCCAGACGGTTCCTATCACATTGAACAACACATGCACCAGTGCAGCCTGCCGGGCTACGGTCTTTGTCCCAATAGAAGCCAGCGCTGCATCTATGGTGGTACCGATATTGGCCCCCAGGATCATCGCCGCAGCCATGGGGTAACCTATTAGGCCATTGTGGGCCATGGTGAGCATGATCGCGGTAGAAGCGCTGGAAGAATGGGTGATCAGGGTCATCACGAGGCCAATCCCGGTACCGGTTAAGGTTGAAACAAACCCCAAGTTGGAAGCCGCGCCAATAAACGAAAGGGCTTCAGGGCTGAGCTGGGGCATGGACTTGGTAAGAAAATCAAGGCCCAGAAACAAAAGGCCAAACCCCAAAATTACCTCTCCCAGCTCTCGATGCTTCCATTTAAGCATCCGCATCCCAAAACCCAGGCCCACCGCAGGCAGGGCCAAAGCGGAAATACTCAAGGTGAACCCTATCAGGGAAACGACCCACCCGGTAATAGTGGTACCAATATTGGCTCCCATGATAACCCCAATGGCTTGGGTAAGGGTAAGCAATCCGGCATTAACAAAGGAAACCACCATCACCGTGGTTGCCGAAGAGGACTGGATAATAGCGGTAACCACAAAGCCGGTTAAGACCGCGGTAACCCGGTTTCCGGTCATAAAGCTCAGGACTCGCTGGAGCTTAGACCCAGCAGTATGTTGGATACCATCGCTCATCACCTTCATACCGTAGAGGAAGAGCCCGAGGCTGCCCACTATACGGAATATAATATCCAAGTATTTCATGTACTCCTTCTGGAATTCGCCGAGGGGCTGCATACACAACCCATCATCAAACCCGCTATTTTAATAGTATTAAAAAAAACGCCTCATTGCTACATTTCTGCATCTGCCCACCGGGTTAACCCCAGGATTGCCCTTTCCCGGCGCCCAAGGTAGTATAAGCCTATTATGATACATGAGGCGGAACTATGGCGTTTGTACGGGTCATTATGATTGGGGATGTGGTGGGAAATCCAGGGCTGACTGCGCTTGAGCAGGCACTTCCTGGGCTTATCAAGGAATACGACGCGGCTTTGGTCGTGGTAAATGGGGAAAATGCCGCTGAGGGTTTTGGCCTCAGTGAAACCACCTTTCAACGGATCCTGGCGGCAGGAGCTGATGTGGTTACCAGTGGAAACCATGTCTGGGAAAAACGGGAGTTCTGGCCGATCCTGGATACGGATAGCCGAATCCTGCGACCTGCTAACTATCCCCAGGGAAACCCTGGACAAGGCTGGGTACGGCTCGAAAAAGCCGGCGCCTCGTGGCTGGTGGTAAACCTCCAGGGCAGGGAACTGATGACTCCCCTTGATTGCCCTTTTAAGACCTTTGACGGGATTCCTGCTGCGTTGGCTGAAGACCTCATCTTGGTTGATTTCCATGCCGAGTCAACCCGGGAAAAGGAAGCTCTCGCCTACTACTTAGACGGCCGGGTGAGTCTCTTAGTAGGAACCCACACCCATGTACAGACCGCGGATGAGCGGGTTCTCCCCCAGGGTACGGGATACATCACGGATTTGGGTATGACCGGGGTTTTAGAAGGGATCATCGGTATGGATACCCGTATATGCCTAGACCGGGCACGGAACCAGGTGCTGTACCGTATGGAATGTGCTCTGGGTGCCGGGGTGGTCCAAGGGATCATTGCGGAAATCGACGCGGCCACGGGTAAAGCAGCCTGGATACAGCGGGTTACTACGCCTGCTCTTAACAATTAGAAGAAATCCCGTCCTATAGGGCTGCCTATCCAGGTTATATCCCCGAGATAATCAAGCTTGCGCCCTTCTATGAGCAACTGCACATCCTTGATCGCGGAAAATTCCGTTGCGGTCCATATCAGTTGTTGTAATTGGGCGGTATACCCTTCAGAGCCATAAGGGGTATACAGGAATGCTTCGCTCAGGTTGATATAGGCTGTTTCTAAACGAATGATAATCGATAATAACGTGGTTCCCTTGGGGATCAGGGACATAATGCCCTGGGCTTGCTCTTCTTGACTAGGTCCATCAAGGAGGGCCTGTAGCACATCACTCAAGGGAGTATCCGAGTTGGGGAGGTTTCGATTTACTTTTGAATGAAGGATGGTTCCTTCTGGATCCAACTGAACGAAATACAGCGATCGGGTTCTTGGAGCTGCCTCTGGGGGGGGGCGGGCCGGCGCCGGAATACTGGCGATCTGATTTGAGACCGGGAGGGATTCTGAGTCTGCTGCTTCAGGGATGAAGAATTCCGGGTCTGTACTGTCCTCAGAGACCTGAGGGCCTGGGCTGGGCGCATCCCTGGCTTCCGACTCTTCAAGCCGTCCCAGTTCTTGGGGAATGGTTTGCGGTTCAGCGCGCGTTTCAATGAATACGTTGAGTTGTTCCTCCAGGTCAGGAACTCCCTGGTCTGACGGCTGTTCTGTATGAGGGTTCTGAGAAAACCAGACCGGGAAACGGGCGTTTCGAATGGTGCTCCGAATACGCTCCTGATTAATCAGGAAAAGACAGGTTATAAAAAGAAAAAAGAGTAACCAAAAGATAATAATCTTGAGCACTTTTCCGCGTGACCCCTCTTTCTTAGCATGATGCTCGGTGCTTCTGCGGAACGTAGTATTATAACCTTGACGGGAAGAGAAAGAGGATTTGGATTTACGGTTTTTTGATAAAGCCACGATTATATGATAGGGCGGATCCTATAAAGTATCAACGGCTCAAACGAATTTCCCCAGGGCGCTTATATTCAGAGCTGTATTGAGCTATCAAACGGAAACGCTGGTACCCTTGAACTGCTCCATCTCCTCCGTTGACTTCCTATCTTTAATGTAGTATACCTTATAAAAATATGGTTAAGAGACATTCTCGGTCTGCCTATGGTTTATATCTTCACCGGAAACAGTCCTTAAATACCCTTTTAGTGTCTGTTTTTGCGGTAATAACCATTGGACTCATTGTATTATTTTTGATACCATGGGATGAAAAGGCAGGAAACGAAAAAAACGAATTGGTACAATTGTGGGAAGCTGGCTCTTATGATGAAACCTTCAGGATAAGTGGTGAAATGCTTCAAGATAAACCCTTGGATTATTTTCTCTTAACCCTTCATGGATTTTCCGCATATCAGCTTGCTATTGCGCAGATTAATAATTTTGATACATTGACGTATATAGATACCTGTATATGGTCCCTGCGGAAAGCCCTTTTATTCAAAGAAGGGGTTTTAGATGGGCGGATTCAGTATGTCTTAGGGAAGGCTTATTATTACAAAGGTTTCGGCTTTGCAGATTTGGCGGTTAAGTTTCTTGAGGAGGCTCGATATGCGTCCTATTCTGCCCGGGATATCCCTGAGTATTTGGGGCTTTCCTATGCGGCCTTACATGATTACCGGAACAGTGTGGCCACCTTTACCTTGGCTTTGGATCCCGGAGATGAGATGCAGACGTTAGAGTCAGAGGAATTCAGGTATCCTTCAGACCTGTTGCTCCTGTCTATTGCCCGATCCTACTTGGCCCTGGAAGATATGGATACTGCCCGTGCCTATTTACAACGTTGTGTAGATATATCCAAAGATGCCAGAACCACGGTGGTAGCTCGGCTGCTCTTAGGTTCTATCTTGGGCAAGACCGGGAATATCAAGGAAGCTGAAGCCCAATATACGACCATATTGGCTGACGGCGGTGAAAATGCAGAAGCTCATTACCAATTAGGGGAACTGTATGTGGCAGGGGGCGATCCGATTCGGGCCCGGGCAGAATGGCGGAAAGCCTATAGCATCGATCCAGGCCATAGGCCGACAAGAGCACGGCTCAATATGTAATAAAGGTCTCAGGGGACCTATGGAGGGAATATGTTTGGAAATAATACTTCAGATATCGGTATTGATTTAGGGACCTGTAATACCCTTATCTATATACGAGGAAAAGGCATCGTACTCAATGAACCTTCGGTTGTGGCAGTTGAGCGTGGTACGAAACGGGTGGTAGCAGTGGGGACCGATGCGAAACGGATGCTCTGGAAGACTCCGGGAAATATCATCGCCATAAGACCCATGCGGGATGGGGTTATTGCAGACCTGGAATCTACAGAGAAGATGATCCGATTTTTTATCTCTAAGGTGCTGCCCCGGTACCGTTTTGTAAAACCCCGCATGGTGATTGGTATTCCCTCCTGTATTACTGAGGTAGAGCGCCGGGCTGTAGAGGAAAGCGCGTATAAAGCCGGAGCCCGGGAGGTGATTGTGATTGAAGAAAGTCTGGCCGCGGCCATTGGAGCGGATATTACCATCTTTGAACCTATGGGACACATGATCTGTGATATAGGGGGAGGCACTACGGAGATTTCTGTTATTTCCCTGGGGGGTATGGTGGTTACCAATGCTATACGCCTGGGAGGAGATGAATTTGATGAGGCCATTATCAAGCAAGTGCGCAGTGTCCATAACCTGATCATCGGTGAACAGACCGCGGAACGGCTTAAGATAGAAATTGGTAATGCTGCGCCGGATAAGACCATTGAAAAAGTGGAAATCAAGGGTACTGATGCCATCACCGGGCTTCCTCGGCGGCTGGAAATTGATTCTGTGGAAGTCAGGGAAGCCCTCAAGGATCCTATTACCCAAATCATTGATGAGATTAAGGCTACGTTGGGGAAGACCCCTCCTGAATTAGCCGCGGATATTGTGGAGCGGGGGATCGTGATGACCGGCGGCGGTTCTCTGCTCAAGGGCCTGCATAAGCTGGTTTCCAAGGAGACTGGGGTCCCGGTTATTATTGCGGAAAATCCCCTGGACTGTGTCGCCTTGGGAGCAGGAAAATATTTTGAATTTGCAAAAAATTTCGATAATAGTCGTCAGATTTACGATAATTTAAATAACTAGGACAGAAACATGGCGGAGGGTAAAAAGCCAAAGGGCCGTTTTCTTGCTGAGGCGTATGTGTTTGTGGCCCTTACCCTGATTTCTTTTCTGATACTGTACTTCTCAAACACCAGTGTTATTCTTAATTTTAAAGATTTCGGCTTGTCGGTTTTTTCTGGTATTCGTATCGGTATCTATGAGGTTTCTTCTTTTATATCTCGAACGATACTTTCCGTGAGTGAACTGGCTACCTTACGGCAGGAATACGCGGAATTAACCGCCCGGATGAGCCGGTATGAGCAGCTTGAACGGAGCGCAGCGGAGATCCGCCAGGAAAACCGGCGCTTACGGGAACAGTTGGGCTTTTCCGAATCCCTTGGGTATAAACATATTCCTGCGGAGATCTCAGGCCGAGATCCGGATAACCTGTTTTCCGCGTTTGTGATCAACAAGGGAAAACAAGCAGGGGTTGGTAAGGATATGCCGGTTATCGCCTATCAAAACGGCGTCCAGGGCCTTGTGGGACAGGTGTTGCAGGCAGGGGAGTTTGAAAGCTTGGTAATGCCCCTCTATGATATGAGTTCGTTTGTGGCATCTCGGTTTGTGGAACTCCGGTACGAAGGCATTGTGGAAGGTCAAGGAAGCCCTGAACTCCCTTTGCTCATGCGGTTTATCCAGAAACGGGCCCGGAATGAGATTAGTCAAGGGGATGTGATCATCACCAGCGGTATGGGACGGAGCAGTGGCCGAGGCGGGGTGTATCCTCCGGGAATCACCCTGGGCCGGGTGAGCAAGGTACTCTATCAGGACTACGAAATTTCCATGGAGGTAGAAGTGGAACCAGCCATTGATTTTTCTCGGCTTGAATATGTGTTTGTTATTGATGCAACGTTAGGGGAACCGGTTGATTCCCTGAAGCAAGAAGTATCAGAAGAAACAGGACCCAGGGGGGACAAGGATGCTTAAGCATCTGGTATGGGCTACGGCATTTGCCCTGGCAGCGGCCATGCTGCAATCAACCCTCCTGGCCCGGCTTGCCGTGTACCGGGCGGTTCCGGATTTGGTGTTGGGCATCATTGTTTACATGGCCTATATGCATGGTACCATGACCGGACAACTGACCGGTTTCTTTTCCGGCTTGCTCTTGGATTTCCTATCCGCGGCTCCCCTGGGACTTAACGCCTTAATCCGAACCCTGATCGGAGCTACCGTAGGACTTATGAAAGGAACCTTTTTCCTGGATCCTTTGTTTCTCCCTATGGTGTTATGTGCTGCAGCGACCCTGCTCAAGGCCTTGCTGTTTGCAGGACTGCACTTCCTCTTTACCCAAGGGGTACCTGCCTACCCCTTAAAAGAACCTACCCTCTGGGTTGAACTCATCTTCAATAGCGTTTCCGCACCCATCTTATTCGCCTTTCTTAAACTGTTCAAAAATCTACTCATTGATCAGAGGAAACCCCTATGACTTCAAGACAGTTTCCGTCAGGAGATCCCCGGCCTGAAGGCCAGATCAGCATCATCACCTTGCTCTTTATCGCCATTTTTGTCGTCTATACGCTGAAACTGTTCAGTATGCAGATTGTACACGGCGAGGTGTACCGGCTCCGGGCCGAAAGTATCTCCCGGCGGGTTACGATCATTCCGGCACAGCGGGGGGAGATCTTCGACCGTGACTTCACCCAGCCGCTTGTGTTTAACACCGATTCCTTTGCAGTGAGTATTACCCCTGCAGAGGTACCGGAAGGAGGCGTCCCGGATATGATCGGTAAGGTTGCCCGTATCCTGGGCATAGAACGAGATCAAATTGATAAGAAAATACCGGTCCAGTACTATTACCTCTATCAGCCGCTGGAAGTGGCGGTGAATGTACCCTTTACTACCATAGCGGCTTTAGCGGAACAGGCGGATTCTCTGCCCGGCGTATCATGGCAATCCAAGCCAATGCGAACCTATGGGGACTTAGGAAGTCTCTCCCATATCGTGGGATATGTAGGGGATATTACCCGGGACGAACTCACCATGCTGTACAACAAGGGGTATCAGTCGGGAGATAAGATCGGCAAGGCCGGTATAGAACGGCAGTATGACGAACTCCTGCGCGGCAAAGAGGGAAGAGAGACCCGTACGGTGGATGTCCGGGGAAGGCGGGTGGCCTCTGAGCGTACCAGCCGGGAATCGCCGGTAACCGGCAAGAACCTGGTACTTTCCATAGATCGGCGGATTCAATTATTGGCAGAACAAGCCTTAGGTAAACGAATCGGTTCGGTGGTGGTTTTACGGCCTACTACCGGTGAAATTCTGGCTATGGTTTCCTACCCCTGGTATGATCCTAATATTTTCAACCAGAATGACAACGGCTCGGTCTACCAGGCTCTGATCAACGATCCGAATAAACCTTTTCTCAACCGAGCTATCCAGTCTAGTTATCCTCCTGCATCAACCTTTAAGATTATTATGTCCACCGGTATCCTCAGGGAACGGGTTTTTTCACCGGAACAGACCGTAGACTGCCTAGGGGAACTGACCTATGGAGACCGGCTCTGGCGTTGTCATATCCGAAAACCCGGACACGGACGGCTTAATCTGCAACAGGCTATGGCTCAATCCTGCGATATTTATTACTGGGTGGTAGGGAGAGATTACCTGGGAGTGGAGCGTATCGTCTCCTATGCCCGGGAATATGGGTACGGAGAACTTACTAATATTGACCTGCCCGGGGAGATTGCAGGTTTCATTCCCACCCCTCAATGGAAGGATCGCCGTTTCCATGAACGGTGGCTGGGAGGGGATACCATGAATATGTCCATCGGTCAAGGGTATTCCCTGGTTACTCCGATCCAAATGGCTAATATGGTGGCTATGACCGTGAATGATGGGATCATCTACGAACCTCATCTGCTCAAGGAAGTACGGGATCCCCTTACCGGGGCAGTAGAAGAAACCATAAGCCCCACAGTGCTCCACGAGAGTGATATTGAGCGGGAAATCTTCAGGACCGTCCGCCGGGATATGCGGCAGGTTATCAGTGAAGGAACTGCCCGGTTTCCCCTGAATATCAAGGCGGTGGAGATTGCTGGAAAAACCGGTACCGGTGAAGTAGGATACCCGGATCGGTGGCACTCCTGGTTTGCCGCGTATGCCCCGTATCAAACGAGCAACCCTGAAGAGCGGGTGGTGGTTGCGGTGATTGTTGAAGCGGCCAATAAGTGGGAATGGTGGGGCACCTATGCATCGGCCATTATTTTTCAAGGCATCTTCGCAAACCAAACCCATGATCAAGCGGTTACTGCCTTGGGCTTTCAGTATCTTATGCCTTCCCAAGGACGCCGGGAATGAAAGAGCAGTAAAGGAGCAACATGAAGGCTAAGGATATAGTTAGGATTGATTTTGTGCTGTTATTTGCCGCTATTACCTTGACGGTATTCGGCGTACTCTTTATTTATTCCTCAGGACTCAGTTCCACCGGGACACAGGGTTCTACTGAATATTTCAAACAGATCATTTGGGGGGCAAGCGGGCTATTCATTGCCTTAGGGATCGGGATGATCGATTACCGGCGTTTCCATAGCCTGTCCCTGTATCTATACTTGGGAACCTTGGGGCTGCTGCTCTATACCTGTATTTTCGGGCATACGGTGAATGGTGCTAAGGCATGGATAGGTATCGGCAACTTTGGCATACAGCCCTCGGAATTTGCCAAAATTACCACCATCCTGTTTCTCGCCCGGTATTTAGATAGTTCAAAACGAAAAACAGATTCATTTGTTCGGTTTTTAGGAGCCAGTCTCATTGTGTTTATACCCATGGCGATAGTCCTTATCCAGCCGGATTTTGGGACTTCTCTGGTATTCATTCCCATACTCCTCATGATGACCTTTATGGCAGGGGTTTCTGTAAAGTATATTATTTTTCTCGTATCTTTTATAGGTCTAACCGCGATCTTCATGGTTTTGCCCCTATGGCAAGATTATATCTTCAAGAATGCATTACCGTCCCTTATGATGATTACCAATCTCCGGTTTATTGGACTCGTCGCCTTGGCTTTAACCCTTATTGGGCTCCTTGCCTTGGTGGGATTTCTCCTTTATAAGAAAGGATATTTTTTCTGGATTGTATACGGCGTGGGGATCCTTATTTTTTCCTTGGGAGCCTCTTACCTGTCCCATAAGGTGCTCAAGGATTATCAGCTCATGCGGCTCATTGTATTCCTTGATCCCAATGTGGATCCCCGGGGGGCAGGGTGGAACATCATCCAATCTATTACCGCGATTGGTTCCGGTGGACTCTTGGGTAAGGGTTATCTTGAAGGAACCCATAGCCATTACCGGTTTTTGCCCCAACAAAGCACGGATTTTATTTTCTCCATTTTTTCCGAAGAGTGGGGATTTATGGGAGGAATTTTGGTGTTTGCCCTGTTCCTCCTTATTTCCTTACGGCTCGTGCGGATTATGAAGACTGCTGCGGATTCTTTTGGGGTCTATATTGTGGCGGGCTTATCCGCGATGTACAGCTTTCATTTTCTTATCAACGTGGGGATGACCATGGGGATCATGCCGATCACCGGTATTCCCTTGCTGTTCATGTCCTATGGCGGTTCTGCGGTAATTTCCGCGATGACCGGCATAGGTTTAGCGTTGAGTGTGTATATTAGAAGGTTTATCCGCTGAATTGGACGCATTAAAAATCGTGTATTAAAGGCTTGACGCTTTGAGAGGGTATGCGTATATTATATACATCAACGCAGGATAGAGCAGTTGGCAGCTCGTCGGGCTCATAACCCGGAGGTCCCAGGTTCGAGTCCTGGTCCTGCTAAAAGGCTTGTAATTCTTTATAAGGGAATTACAAGCCTTTTTATTTTTGCCTTAGATCCTGTAGGACCTTGGCTATAGACTATAGCTTAGTTTGAGGACAATTCCTTGGAACGCTTCCACGCGGCATCTACGGCATTCATCACGATCCCCCGGAACGCTCCTGTCTCCAAAGCTGCAAGTCCCGCAATTGTAGTGCCTCCCGGAGAAGTAACCATGTCCTTGAGTTCTCCTGGATGCTTCCCCGTCTCTTGGACCATTGCCGTTGCACCAAGCAGGGTCTGTACCGCATAGCGCAGGGCTTTATCCCGGGGAAGCCCTGAACGTACCCCGCCATCTGCCAGGGCTTCGATGAACACGTACACAAAAGCAGGGCCGGATCCTGAAAGCGCGGTTACGGCATCCAGATATTGCTCTTCAAGGGTATCTACCAGCCCTGAACCAGCGAGAATTTGTTTTAATTCAGCGCTCTTAGACTCAGGTACTTCCGGGGAAGAAGCAAGGGCGATGATCCCCTGGCCAACGAGGGCAGGGGTATTGGGCATGATGCGGATAATCCCGGGTACGACCCTGTTCCCCGAACCAGCCAATACCGTTTGGATCCTTTTGATCGACCAGCCCGCGGCCATGGAGACGAGAATCGGCGCTGATCCTGCGCTGATCCGATTGCTTATGGTGGGACCAATCTCCGTAAGCACTTCTGCAAGCACCTGAGGTTTTACTGCCAGAAAGACAAAGTCCCCCTGGCTCACTGCCGCGCTATTTGATGCATAAACTGAAGCACCAATGGCTTCTGCTGCACTGGTTGCTTTTGCCTGGTCTGTATCGGTAAAGCCGATACTATAATCATGAACGGAACAATCTCCGCTCATGCTGCGAGCTGCTCCTTTCATCAAGGCAAGGCCCATGTTGCCGCTCCCGATACATGCGATGATCTTGGTCATTGCAATCTCCTTTGAGGTTATACCAGAGGGATTGTCAATTTTCTCATGGATTTTGTCAATGTACTCATACCCGTTTCAATTTTTTGTAATAGCTATTGACCTATTGTACTAGTTCATCTATATTTGTACTAGATGAATAGTACAAATATGGCGGAGGGAGTAAGCTTTACCCTGGATCAGGCCAGCGGTACGCCGGTGTACCGGCAGATCATCCGCCAGATAGAGAACTGGGTGCTTTCCGGCAGGCTTAAGACCGGAGACAAGCTTCCAACCATCCGGGCTCTGGCGGTGGATCTAAAGATAAACCCCAACACCATAGCCAAGGCCTACGGAGAACTGGAGATCCGGGGAATCCTGGCAACCCAGGTGGGAAGCGGGACCTATATCGCCGATAAACAGCCGGAACCTGAGGAGGACGTGCTGGGGGCCAAGATCGGGGAGACCCTGGGCCGTTTTATGCGGGAAATGCGGGACCTGGGACTGGACAAAGGAGAGATTCTCCGGCTCATCAGAGCATGGGAAGCGTAGGAAACGTGAGGAGTGAAACATGAAAAAATTGACGGTTGATCAGGGGATACCACTAATAAACAGGCTTCCAGGTTCGGGAAAAAGCCGGGACGTTACCCTGGTAGTTCTGCGGCTTATCTTCCTGGTCCTGGCCGGGGGAATTCCGGCGGCCCTGTGTTTTCCCCGGATTGGGGAGGGC
>JAISBK010000165.1 GCA_031266255.1 Treponema sp. | reverse complement strand
TGAGGCGGATACCCCTGATGCGCTGTTGAGTTTGATAGGGCCATACCGCTAATATGTCCCCCGGCCTGCACCATACCCTCCATTCCCGGTATAATCCTCAAAAGGAGGCGGAAAAATACTTCACTTCCTTGGATTTACCAGCGGGTATTCGGTTCTTTATCCTCATAGAACCAGGCCGGGAATACCTTATCCCCCCGTTGTACCGTCGGTTCCCTTTGGCGAAGATCATTGCTCTGCATCTCGAGGCTCCCCGCATCCCCACCGCTGCTCAGGAAATCCTGGTACGACGCTGGAGCCCTGAACAGGGCATCCCTTTGCAAACTTTTCTGGAACAGGAGATCCCCGATACCTTAGCCGCGGCCATCCGTATCATCGAGTGGAGGCCCGCGCTGGCTGCATACCGGGAAGGATACCGCAGGATCCTTGAGGAAACCGTGAATTTCATCAAACGGATTGATGCGAATATGCGTACCACCTGTGCCTTTGGCCGCCGATGGTTCAGGAATTTTTTTAAGAATCTCCGGCTTATACGCAGGGTTCTGGTACAGGATCCCGCCGCTGCCTCGATACCAGTGATCGTAACCGCTGCGGGGCCGAGCTTAGAAACCGCAATACCCCTGATCAAGGACTTGCAGCGCCAGAGTCCCCACCTCATTCTGGCGGTTTCCTCATCGGTGCAGGCCTTGCGGGGACGGGGTATTGTTCCTGATTTGGTCATTACTACTGACGGCGGAGGCTGGGCCTGTTTCCACCTGTACGAGTGCCTCCGAGGCATTGATCCGCAAGCCCCCCTGGTTCTTGCGGTAAGTCTCAGCGCTGCGCTTCCTTCCCAATGCGAAGGACTCGTCCTCTTGCCCATAAGTGACGGGAGCCTCTGGCAGCAGCAGATCTTACAGAGCCTGGGAATTCCTTATATCAGTCTTCCTCAACGGGGAACGGTCAGCGCTTCGGCCTTGGACTTGGCGCTCAGGTTAACCCAGGGGAAGATCTACCTTACCGGGATGGATCTTGCCCATAAGGATATTAGAACCCATGCCCGGCCCTACAGTTTTGACCGGCTCATCGAAGCAAAGGCTTCCCGGCTTAATCCTGGGTATGCCCAACATTTTACCCGTTCAAAGGCCATCCTAGACGGAGGGAGCCACGCTATTTATGCAGCATGGTTCAATCAACACGTACAAGCCTATCCAGAGCGGCTGTTCACCTTGGGAAGTAATAATCCGGTGTTTAATGCCCTCAACCCAAGGATCCTTCAGGATCAACCGGAACAGCCGCTGGTCTTGGGGGTCCAAACCATTCCGTGGCAGGATGATCCGGTTGAACAGGCCGCGACGCTGCTGCTCAAGGCCCTTTCTAACCCCTCCATTGGGGCTCGGATCCAGGAGGAATTAAGGTCTCTCCTGGCGCTTGAAGAGCCGGGGCAGACCCAGTGCGCCGAAACCCTTAGTACTCAGATCCTCAAGCTCATCGAACCCTATAGGAAGAAGCGTAAAAATGGATAACCCTGGATTTCTCAAGTCTAATCTGCAAGCCTTGGCTGAGGTTGATCCGGAACTTGTTGCCCGGCTTACCGCAGCCAGAACCAAGCCGCCTCGTTACCGGTTTCTCTGTTCCCGCTCAGGAGCCCTGATCCCGGCCATACGAGATCCCGCAGGTAGTGCCCATCCTTTACACTCCCTGGTGGATCCGGTACGAGAAGGGAACCGGCTCATCAGTACCGTCAAAGATGCGGGGTTTTTGGTTTTGTTTGGTTTAGGCGGAGGATTTGCCCTTGCCGCGGCCCTGGAACGGGAAGATATTCAGCACGTCTTGGTCATAGACTACGATATGCAGAGCATCGCGGAATTACTCGACTCCAAACCATACCACTTGGCGGATCCTCGGGTGCATATCCTGGTGGATCCCAGCCCTGAGTTGATTGAGGGGTATATCCTCAAGCATTATCAGCCGGTGTTATACCGGGGTATCCAGGTCATACCCCTGCGAACGAGGATCGACGCGGAACCTGAGCAATTCAGCGCTGCGGCTCAGGGGATTAACGCGGCCATAGCGCACATTACCGGGGATCATTCGGTACAAGCTCATTTTGGGGCAAGGTGGTTTTCTAATATCCTGCGGAATCTCCTCAGCGCGAAACCTGCGACCGATCCGTTTCCCCGGATTAATCAAGCGGCGATCTGCGCTGCCGGACCTTCCTTAGACATGCAGCTTCCCCTCCTGGCTGGGAAGCGGCAAGATTGCTTCCTCATCGCTACGGATACAAGTCTCCCCAGCCTGCTTCATGCAGGACTTGAACCCGATGCGGTGGTTTCCATTGATTGTCAGCACATCAGCTATTACCATTTCATGCAAAGACTCCCCAGTCACATACCCCTCTACCTCGACTTGGCAAGCCCGCCAGTGGTGGCCTCCCAAACCCAGGATCCGCGGTTCTTCTCCGGGGGTCATCCGCTGACCCGGTATGTTTCCCAGTATTGGCAGCCTCTGGTGTGGGTAGATACCTCTGGGGGTAATGTAACCTACGCGGCGGTGTCCCTGGCAGACTGCCTGGGTGCGGAACAAGTGGAACTCTACGGCGCAGACTTTGCCTATCCTCTGGGACGCAGCTATGCCCGGGGAACCTACCTCACCCCCTTTTTTGATGCCCGACAAACCCGTTTTACGCCTCTGGAAGCATTATGGTCGACGTTCTTGTACCGAAACCCTGAGCTTAAACGGATCCAGCAGGGGGATGCCTGGTATTATGAGACCCCGACCTTAAGCCGCTACCGTAGGTTGCTGGAAGAAAAAACCGCATCCCTGTACAGCCGGGTCATATCCATAGAGGGCATGACCGCGCCTCTGCATATCAAGACACCGCAGAAAACCCGTTCCTCAAGTCCGCGTATGAGCTTCAGTGAGCCGGGGATAGCGGCCCGGGACTTCATCGCGGGGTATCGGGAAGCAATCCGTGCTCTCCCGCGGTTGCGGGGAACGGTCCAGGAGTATCTACAGGGGCTTAGTGCAGCTCAAGGCCGCATCTTTACCACCTTGCTCCCCTTGGCTGCAACGGTACAGTATCGTTCACCCTCCCTGAGTACCGGGGAACTGATTGAAACGGTCCGTACCTTTTGCTTAGATAAAATTGATACCCTCTTAGGGTCTGAGACGGTCGTTTCATAGCTGCTCTAAACCTCCCTATTTTTTTCTCTTGCGGTTTATACTATGTTATGTATAAGGTAGGAAAAAGATGATGCATGGTTTAATCCATCTGTATATTGGAGACGGGAAAGGCAAGACCACCGCAGCGGTGGGCTTATCGGTTAGGGCTGCAGGAAGGGACAAGCAGGTGCTCTTTGCCCAGTTTTTAAAAAGCAGCCCCACCGGGGAGTTAAGCTCCCTGGAAAAGCTCGGCGTGAAGGTAATCCGTTCCACCCTCGTCTTGGGTTTCACCCATCAGATGGATGAGGAAACCAAGGCCCGGTGCAGAGCTGAACAAGCGCAGATCTTCCGCGGGATTAGAGAGGCCCTTGTCCCTGGAACAAGGGAAACCCACATTAACACGCTGGATCTGGTGGTCTTAGACGAAGTGCTGGATGCGCTTACTACGGGGATGCTTGCGGAAGCGGATCTGCGTTTACTGGTAGAAACCAAGCCCCCGGAACTAGAACTGGTACTCACCGGACGGAACCCCCCTGCGTGGCTCCTGGATGCAGCGGATTATGTCTCGGAAATCAGGAAGCTTAAACATCCCTATGATCACGGTATTCCTGCTCGGATTGGAATCGAGTGCTGAACGTTCCTTACCAGCTCCGTTGGTATTCCTTAAAACAGTCAAGACAGACCTTTTTGCCTGCCTGAAACCGGATCTTATGCTCTGGCGCCAATTCACCGCAGACTTCACAGGGTAGAGAAGTAAACAAACGGGCCTGTTCCGGGGCTTGTATCTTCACTTCCCGGCATTGGAAAAGCTCATCCACCGGGGCATTAAGCAGATAGTCTTGATACGCGGACCGCTCCATACCCTTATGGTTTCCCTTGAAATAGAAGCGCATGGCTTTGCCGGTATTCCTCTGGATAAACGTAAAAACATGTTTTCCCGTATCTCGGTAGATGAGGTTCCCCTTTCCCACGGTACAGCTCATAATCGCCTGTATCGCATCTACCCCGCAGGCATCGTTTTCGGTGATACAGACCAGTTCTTCGTCAAAAGCCGGGCTCACCCCAAGCTTCTCCACCACGGCTTCACAGACCTTAACCCCGATAGCAAGACCAGGACATGCATGCCCATGAAAAGCCCGTGCCTTATCCCAATACCCTTGATTCATATTTTTCCCTTTTTTCCCTTTTTTCCCTACAAGGCTCCCCTATTTTTCCCTCGCAAGTTCATCTTCCTCTTGATCAGGAGCAGCCTTCTTTTCTTTTTTTGGTTTAGGCTTTGACTTTGATTTAACCTTGACAACCTTGAAGCTATGCCGGAATCGGACTACATAGGAGACCAGAGAAAAATAGGCAATCAACACCACGGTTACTCCCAGCACCTGCCACGAGGTAATGATCTGAACCAGAAGATTTTTAAGTTCATTTGAAATCATGACTATACTCCTTATAGTACTTCCATACTAACCTAATTGCAACCGATAAACCACCTTTCAGGTAGTATATTTATCCTGAAAGGTCTGGAATTTCCGCTATGGAGTATATATACTATGGTATGTTTACCATCATTCCCTGTGCTGCAGGTTGCGGCCGTACTGCCATTACCGGATCCCAGATTTGCGCAGTTCATGCAGCGAATCCGGAAACAGAAGCTTCTCGAATTGTGGACCAGATTCAAAAGAAAAAGACCGTTAAAGACCTCAATGCCCCGGGTTTACACTTTAAGTATGCAGATTTTTCGGGACGTCGTTTTTATGGATGCAATTTCAGGGAATCCTCTTTTACAGAGTGTTGCTTTACCGGGGCTTTGATGCGGATGGTTTTTTTCGATTTTACCCGCTTTCTTGACTGCGATTTTACGAAAAGCGACCTGCAATTTTTATCTTTTGCAGGCTCCAGAATCCATAATTGCACCTTTGAAGGCTCAGAACTGGTACATATCAATTATGACGGTACCCACATTACCGAATGTACCTTCAACAACTCTAATCTCTATAACAGCCGTTTTATCAATGCAAGCATTGAATATTCTGATTTTATTAACTGCAACACCAAACGGGTCAATTTCATTAAGGCTCGGCGTGAAGGGGTTTCCTTTAGGTCTTCAAATACCGCGGAAGCGGTGTTTGAACCAGATACGTACTAACTCGCATACGCTTTGCTTGTATGCTAAGGATGGCACTATGAAATTATTTTTTCATTATTGTCCGGTGAGTTTCAGTAATTGTTACGTGTTAGGAACTGAATTTTCCTATGAAGAGGCGCTTCCCGATACACCGTCCAATAAGGCGGCGCCCCGGAAAGCGGTGCTCATCGATCCCGGTTATATGGACGAAGCTATAGTCAATTTTATTGAAAATAGCGAGTATCATTTGCTGGCCGTGCTTATTACTCATGACCATGCGAATCATGTTCGCGGTTTACAGACCCTCAAGCGCATATACGATGCGGATATTTACGCGGTGAACCCGAGCATTTTTGATTATAAGACCATCTTGATACGGGATCGGGATATTTGCCGGATAGGACCTTTCCGGTTTGAGGTTATTTCAGTACCCGGTCATTCCCCGGATTCTGCGGTCTTTAAGATAGATAACCTGCTTTTTACCGGAGACGCCCTGAGTGCAGGCCTTGTAGGCCGAACAGCCAGCACGTACGGCGCTGCAACCCAGATGACCGCTCTACAGAGCAAGATCCTCTCCCTGCCCGGGGATTTTACGATATTACCTGGTCATGGCCCCCCCTCTTCTTTGGAGGCTGAACAGCGTTTTAACGCGGGGGTCCAGCTCTATGAACAGAGCAAGAACCAACGCCGGGTGTTTACCGTTGAGTAAGCCCCACTAGTTCCACCGTGGTTTTGAGCTTTTTCTCTTGAGCAAAACGATGGAGCGCGAGTTCAATGAGCCTATCAATCAGGGCCGTATAGGAAATGCCGCTTGCCTCCCATAGTTTGGGATACATGCTGATTTTAGTAAAACCCGGCATGGTATTGATCTCATTGACCACGATGCTCCCCTCTGGTTTAAGAAAAAAATCAACCCGGGCAAGCCCTTCACCGGCAAGGGTCTTGAAGGTTTGCACTGCCAAGGCTTGTATCTTTTTCGTTGTATGCGCCGGCAAGGATGCCGGAATTTCCAACACCGCGCCCTTTTCATCCAGGTATTTGGCATCATAAGAATAAAACTCATGGGAAGAAATGACCTCCCCAGGAACCGATGCAAGCGGCTCAGTATGAGCCGTATCGAGAACCGAACATTCCAGTTCCCGGCCTTGGATATATTCTTCAATAATGATCTTCCGGTCATACATGAAGGCTTCTTCGATACCCCGTTGCAATGCTGGTGCATCCTGGATCTTGCTCACCCCTACCGACGATCCCATATTGGCGGGTTTAACAAACAGGGGCAGTCCCAGGGTTTCCCGAAGCTCGGTAAAATCCGGCAGCGGCTCAGAGGCGTTGAGGACCCTGAACTTGCCGATAGGTATCCCCGCATCCCTAAGCAGGCGTTTCATCACATCTTTATCCATTCCAATGGCAGACCCCAAGACCCCGGTGCCTACAAAAGGGATATCCGCCAGCTTTAAAAGTCCTTGAATCGTCCCGTCTTCTCCACAAGGGCCGTGGAGTAGAGGAAAAATCACATCAATGCTCTGCTCCTGTTGCAAGGTACGTGCATTGGAAATGACCCCCCGGCTCTGGGGAATCAAGGCCACGGAATGACTGGATACATTAAGCCTAATCCGTTGCGGATCGTCCGGGTCAAGGAGAAACTGGGATGCGTCATCGTTCAACAACCACTTGCCGGATTTATCAATACCGATGAGGATGGGGGTATATTTCTCCCGGTCCAGGGCATCAAACACCGTTTTTGCCGACTGGAGGGACACCTCATGTTCAGCGGACTTCCCCCCAAACAAGATACCTACCTTGATTTTTTTGTTCATGGTTTCCTCGTTTTTTCTTTTTTTCTCTTTTTTGCTCAGTTTGGCTCTCTATTACTATACCATACATTACCTGGTGTAAGTAGGAAGGATACAAAAAAGGCGCCTATACTGCCCTGAAACGCATACTTGCGCTTTTCTTCTTCTTCCTGGTATAGTAAGAATATGGTTTCTTCATTAATCCGTCGAACCGTTGCCCGGCTTGTTTTTATTATGGGGTTTCTACTGATGTTCCTGGGAAGCGCATTTCTCCTAGGAAACCTTACCGGTACTTCCCGGATATCCGTTTTAGTAGCCTTCTTTTTTGTCATCTTGGGTTCAGGCTGTGCGGTTTTAGCAATAAAACTCAACAAACGTTCCCTGTATCTTTTTCTTGCCGCCTTTTTTATGCTGGTCGGTTTCTTTCTGTTCCTCGCTGCCCTGAAGATCATCCCGGTAACCTTTTCAGAATCCTGGCCCCTCATCTCGGTTTTTTCAGGGATCGCCCTGTTTCCCGCAGGTTGGCACCGGTATGGGGCGCTGCAAAGCCGGTATGTGGTTCCTTCTATTGCCTTTGTCGTTTTAGGGTCTGTCCTGCTCGTTTTTTCCTTTAATATCGTCCCCTTCTCATTTTCTCAATTCATCATGAACTGGTGGCCCCTCTTGGTAGTGCTAACCGGTCTTACCTTGGTACTTATTTCTCTAGGTACTAAACATAATTCATAATTAAGGAGGGAACTCGTATCCTATGATCATGCGCTATCTTTGTCTGCTCTTGGCGGGGATCGGTGTACTGCTCGGCATTTCTTGCAGTACCCAACCCCAGGTCCAGGAAACACCCCTCCCCATAAATAAGCCTTTGGCAACTGAAGCCCCAGCAAGGTTGCCTGATAGAGGCATCGGGGATGATATCCGGTCTTTAACCGAAGAAGGAATCCCTTCGTCTCTTTTGCGTGCTCTGGACTTGATCCGTACCAGGGACTTAGGGGACAATGAATTCGGCAGGATAATGACCGCCGTAATCTTGAACCTGCTCCACAAGTTCTACCCCTATCCTCCGTTACCGGCTCAAGTTCCGGTGCTGCCCCAATCCCAGACCCATATCTATAGCCGGATCCTCCGCAATGGGGAAACAGGGGTTTATACTGCCCCGCGGCAAAATACCCAAGACTATCTGGAACTGGTACTTCCCTTTCTCACCTTTAGCTCACATTTTGCCGCATACCAGCCGGAACGACTCTTGGATGCCCTACCGGATCTCAGGCGGGCAGAAGCATTAAACCCTCGTTCAGTCCTGGCTCCCTATTTCATAGGACTTATCTATGAACATACCAATCGTCCCAATCGGGCAATCCAGGCCTATACCCGGGCCTACGGTTTATCCGCGGAATGTTACCCTGCCGCATTGGGTCAAGCCCGGATTCTCGAGGCAACAGGGCAACGACAGGAAGCCATACTTCTGTTGGAGAAATTGCTTATTCAGTCCCCGGACAATATGACGGTGAAACACCAGCTTGCCCGAACCTACTATGCCGGTCAGGATTGGCCCCGGGCAGAATCGGCTATTGCAGAGATTCTGCAACAGGACAGCCAGAACCCGGAATTTATACTTATGTATGCCCATGCCCTGGTAGAACAGGGGCAATTTTTCAAGGCCCTGGTTCCTCTGGACCGCTACAGTAATAAGAATCAGCGGCTGTACCTGTTTCTCCGGGCTAAAGTTCAGGCGGAAGGTTATCTTAACCGGGGTGCGGCCTTGAACTATTTACGGGCTATCCTCAAAGCATCCCCTACGGATGAACAGGTAGCGGTATATACCGCAGCACTGCTCCTGCAATCTCCACGATGGGAGGAACAAAACGAGGGACGGGAATTGCTGCAGAGCTTATTACAGGCAGAGCAGCCTTCCCTTGAGGTAATAGACCTGGTTTTCAAGGACGCGGTCCAGCGAGAAGACTGGGAAGAGGCTTCCCGCTATGTAGATAAGCTCCTCGGTGAACACCGGTATCAGTACCTTTTGAGCGCCTCCCGCGTTGAGCAGGGTCTAGGGAATACCGGCAAGGCCTTTGCCTATGCTCAGGAATTCCATGAACAAAATCCTGCCGACGAAGCAGGCGCTATGGTCTATGCCGCCGCCCTGATTAATACCGGACGGCAGCGGGAAGCCAAGACGCTCATAGAAAGTCGGCTGAAACTTACAGAAAAGGGAACGGAAAGGGCTGAGTATTATTACCTGCACAGTCGTATCGGGGTTACAGAAGAGGAGGTTGTACAGGATCTCCGGTCCAGTCTCTTTGAAGACCCCCGGAATTTGCATAGCCTTATCGCTATGGTTGAGCTGTATCACCGCCGTAAAGACCAGCGCCGCGTGATATACTACCTCAAGCAAGCCCTGAGTTTTGCCCCCGAGCATGCCCGGCTGCACGTGTACGAGCAGGAATACCTGCGCTAGTCCGTATCCTGCTGCGGATTTCTCGTATCAAATGAGGATATAGACGATTTTTCAGTAAAATCATACACTCAGTACAAGAAATCAGCATATAAAATCAGGTACCATAAAGAAAACAAGAGCATTTTGGTAAATACCTTGATTATAATTGTATGGGGGCATATACAATGGCAGACACAATGCGGGAACTCAATGAATCGGAGACCGTCTATATTAACGTCGAAGAAGGACTAAAACGGGTGATGCATAACAAGGCGCTCTATGTTAAATTACTGCGTAAGCTCAAAACCGATACCCATTTTACGGATCTTATCACCGCGCTCCAAGCCCAAGATTACGAAAACGCCCAGACCGTGACGCATGCGATCAAAGGAATGGCTGCCAATCTATCCTTAACCGAACTGTTCACCAGGGCGCTGCAATTAGAACGGTACCTGAAAAACCGCACCATATACGATAATTCCCTTGAAATGATTACCCGTTGTTATGAAAAAACCCTCATAAGTATTGACGAGGTGCTGGAGCAATACGAGTAAGGGCGGGATACGTGTATGATAAACAGCCCGATTCCCTCTGTTTTGGTGGTAGATGATGCAGAAATAAACGTGATGGTCCTGAAAGAGATATTGAGCGATGAGTATACCGTTACGACCGCGAGAAACGGCGTAGAAGCTCTGAAGATATTGTACCAGACCCCCCTACTTCCTAAGATCATCCTCCTTGATGTGTTTATGCCGGAAATGAACGGCTACAAGTTGCTGGAAGTTATAAAGGCCGATAAGAAGCTCAAACGGATTCCGGTGATTTTCATCACCACCTCAGACTCAGAACCGGAAGCATTGTCCGCAGGAGCGGTGGATTTTATTTCTAAGCCCTTCCTGCCTGAGACCGTAAAACTCAGGGTGAAGAACCAGATCGAATTAAAGAACTACAGTGACAACTTGGAAGTCATGGTGCAGAAAAAAACCGCAGAGCTTACCGCAACCCTGGATAATATGCTCCAAACCATGGCCAATATTATTGAATACCGTAACCTTGAGTCAGGTAATCATGTCAAGCGGACGCAGTTTTTCTCCAAAGCCCTGATCGACTATCTTTTAGGCTCCTCTTCGGTGTATGCAGATGAACTGCGAAGCCTTGAACCGGATATAATCGTTAAATCCGTGGCCCTCCACGATATAGGGAAGATCGGTATTCCCGATAAGATCCTCCTTAAACCCGGCAGATTCAACCATGAAGAATTCGAGATCATGAAGACCCATACGGTTATCGGTAAAAACATCATCGAATCGATCTTAACCCACACCGAAACCAGCTATTTAAAGCATTGCCGGGATATTTGTTACTGCCACCACGAGCGCTTTGACGGGAAAGGGTATCCCCGGGGCATTAGCGGCTACGAGATACCCCTCTCCGCCCGGATCGTCTCTCTGGTAGACGTCTACGACGCCTTGATAAGTTCAAGGGTATACAAGACCGCGTGCTCCTATACTGAGGCTCAAAGGATAACGAGAAAAGGCCGGGGAACCCAGTTTGATCCCCTACTTGCCGATGCGGTACTGGTACTGCAGGATACGTTTCAAGAGATAGCCCAACAGAATCAATAACCCCGGCTTCAGAAAAATAGATGTAAAGGATGGAGGTGGCGGGAGTCGAACCCGCGTCCTAGTACGCGACATACAAGCCTCTACAGGTTTAGCCACGCATTGGATTTCGAGGCTGACTTGGCTGCGCGGCGCGCGGTCAGCCCTTATTTCAGAAGGTTCTTATCATCCTTCTTCTGAACGCGAAGGACAACCAGCCTTGATTGCGTCGCGAGATTCGCCCCTCAAGGCGGCGGAACGGTCCCACGCAGTTATGCCGCTAAGGCGTAGCTGTAATTGTCGTTGTCGGCAATTAAATTTTTGCCGAATGTTAGGAGCTCGGCACTCCACCTGCAACCTGCACCCCGAACCGTACCAGTCGAAACCGGTGCACCCCCGAAGGCATTGATTAGAATATACGTATAAAAGAACGGATTGGTCAAGTGCCAGGGCCGGTACTAACAACGTTACCAGCCCAATACGCAGAATATCCTGTAAAGCCCCTTCGACCTCCCCCGAGAAGCCTTTGGAACAGGGGCTTACTCACCTAAGCTCCACCGTTACTACCGACATAGGCGGCAGTTCCACCGTAAGGGTTCCACCGGAAACAGCTATGCCAGAAAAATCCTTTACCCTAATGGCGTCAGGGTTACTGAACGGGTTGTGGGCCGTCATATTTTCCGCCGTAACGATGCTACCACTCACCTGTACCGCGGAACTTACGGTTGCGCCGCGCAGTTCAACTTTCACAGTCTGCGCTGGCACTGACCGCAGGCATACCCTGAACCGCATCACTTTCCACGTACACCAGCAGCTTCACCACGTCCTGGTGAACCTTGTAGAGATCAAACACATGGTAGATCGGCGTAAGGATCATCTTCGCGCCTTGGGTAAGGATTACCGATTGCAGCACGTTGATAGTCTGGGCGATATTCGCCATGCGTACCCGTTCTGCATGGTTGTTGAAGATGTTGAGGTGAAGACCTGCAACCAGGGCATCCCGCAGGGTGTTTTGCTGGTAGAGGAAGCCGGGATTGGTCCCCGGCTCCACATCAAACCAGGTCCCCCATTCGTCAACCACAAGGCTTACCTTTTTTTCAGGATCGTACTTGTCCATAATTACGCTGTGCTTGCCTATAAGTTCATCCATGCGGGAATCCATTTTCATGGTGATGAACCACTCGGCTTCGTTGAATTCCATAGCCGAACCCTTATGCTTCCAGTCGCTGCCCGGTACGGTGTAATAATGCAGGGAAAGGCCGTTCGTATGGTGGCCTGCCTATGTTCAAGCCGGTTATAAAGTAATGCTGCATAAAGGGATAAACAAGGAGAATAGGCACGGGATTGACTATGGGTTGACGATAAATATCCCATAAGTATGTACCGTTAGACCTACCCAACACAAGCCACTTGAGAGATATGGATGGGCTATTGTCCATCAAACAATTCATTGGTCATACTAACTATAAAAATATTATTGTTCAACGGTGTCTTATAATAATATTGTATGGCCAATTTTTTTTTGAAGTGCGAAAATAGAAGGGCATAGAAACGGCATCGTAAACACGGTAGTATGAAGTTGCAATACCAATCTATCGGAGGTCAACG
>JAISBK010000141.1 GCA_031266255.1 Treponema sp. | reverse complement strand
CCCCCCCCCCCCCCCCCCCCTATTTTTTAGCGTAACGAGGGCGAACCGTTTCATTCTAACATTTCTGTTGCTTCGATTAAGCACGTTATCCAAGATGCAAAGACGCTGGTGCGTATGTGAAGGAGGGCTACATGGAAAACCATCCAGGGCTTACCGCGTATTTTCAACGGTATGAACAAAAATATCTGCTCACCTCCGTTCAATATCATGCGGTTTTGGAACTACTCAAGAAATATGCATATACCGATGATTATGGCTTGAGTACTATTTATTCCCTGTATTATGACACCCCCAGTTTTGCCATTGCCCGGAAATCTACGGATAAATCTACCTATAAAGAAAAATTGCGGCTCCGTACCTATGGTATTCCCCAAGCCGGGGATATAATCCATTGGGAATTAAAAAAGAAATTACAGGGCATTACCTATAAACAACGAATCTCCTTGCCTTTTACCCCTGCTTCTCTTGAGTTCAAAGGGGATACCCATACCCTGGTATGCGATGAGATCCGCTGGTTTCTCGCATACTATCAACCCATTCCCCAATGCCTTATCTCCTATGAGCGTCTGGCCTTCCAGAGCAGGGAACAGGCAAATCTACGGATCACCTTCGACACCCAGGTTCGTTTTCGGGCTTCGGACCTCGACTTCTCCCACGGGCCTTCAGGCGCACTGCTCTTGGACGAAAACCGCTTCCTTATGGAAATAAAAACCGATAGATCCATACCCCTTTTCCTCAGCACGTACCTTACCCAGTTAAGCCTCTTTCCTGTTTCCTATTCTAAATACCGGATGGCCTTTGAGCAGCTCATCTATAAGCAGGAGCCCCAGTATGCCTGATTTCTTTTCTCATGTTTTTACCCTCAATCCCCTGGATATGACGGTACTCATCCGCTGTACGTTCACTTCTTTGTTTGCCGGTATTGTTACCGCTGCTGCCTATACCTTCCGGCAGATATCCAACCGCCATGTGGTCATAACCCTGGCGTTATTACCGATGATCGTTCAATTGATTATCACCCTGGTCAACGGGCAGGTGGGTACGGGTATCGCGGTGATGGGAGCCTTTAGCCTGGTCAAGTTTAGGTCGGTAGCCGGGACCGCTAAAGAAATAACCAGCATTTTTCTTGCCATGGCCTTAGGACTTGCCACGGGAACCGGTGCACTGGGCTATGCCTTCCTTTTTACTTTTATCATAAACGGCCTCTTGGTCTTATTTACCTTCATCGGATTGGGAGAAGCGGGGACTCAGGTACGGAACCTCAAAATCCTCATCCCTGATGATAAGGATTATACGGTGATCTTTGCCGATGTATTTGCCGCGTATACCAAAACAGTACACCTTGAACGGGTACGGACCGTTAATTTGGGTAGTTTATATGAACTGCATTACATTGTTATGCTCAAAGATCAGCACCAAGAAAAAGCCTTCCTCGACCAGATACGGGCGAGAAACAGCAACCTGGAAATACATTGCAGCCGGACCATAAACGACCGGGAAGCATTATAGCAAAGAGGAGGGAAAACCATGAAGCAACGCAGAACGTATAGGGTAGTATGGATGGTTTGCGGGTTGTTTCTCGCGGTAAGCGGGTGTGCTGCCCTGAAGAATGAGGGAAAAAAGCTGCTCAGGGGGCATCTGGATCCCGCAATGGTGGATACTGGTTTACCGGTAATCACCATCAGTACCCATAATGGCCGCCCTATTACCAGTAAAGAAGTGTATCTTGATGCGGACATTGAGATTAGAGACCCTTCGGTGAGTAGTCATAATCTCAAAACGAAGGTCCAGATCCGGGGCCGGGGGAATACCACCTGGAACGCCCCTAAAAAACCGTACCGGCTTAAATTTGCTAAGAAAACTTCGCTCTTTGGCTATGAAAAAGCCAAAAGTTGGGTATTGCTGGCAAATTACCAGGATACGACCCTGATGTTAAATAGCCTTGCCTTTGAGTTAGGCCGGCGTTTTGGCCTTGACTTTACCCCTCAATACACCCATGTGGAAGTGGTCGTGAATGGGACCTACGAAGGCTCATATCTCTTGACCGAACAGGTAGGGGTAGGTCCTGGACGGGTCGCCATCAACGAAGACCAGGGCTTTCTCGTAGAACTGGATGATCATTATGATGAGGAACCTAAGTTTCGGACCCCGCACTTATCCCTACCAGTCATGATAAAACACCCCGAAGATCTTACCGAAGATTCCGGGTATGATTTTGTTAAAAAAGCCCTCGATGATATGGAGGCGGCTCTGTTTTCTGATACCTTCCCAGATAACCAGTACCGGGATCTCATCGATCTGGAGAGTTTTATCAATTATATCATGATTAACGAAATAACCAGAAATGGGGATCTACACTTGCCCCATAGTGTTTTTTTGTACCAGGATCAGGGTTCCAAGATAGGCTTAGGTCCGTTATGGGATTTTGATTATGGGTTTGACTACGATGAGGGGACGTATTTTACGCATACCACGGGTATGTTTTATAACACCGCGTTTCATACCGGATCTGGCCAACGGTTTTTTAGCCGTTTCTTTGAAGACCCTGAGTTTAGGAAGGCATACCAGCAACGATGGAATGAAATCTATCCCGAGATTGCTAACATGGAACCGTTCATCAATACGATGGCATCCTACTTAGAAAAATCCTATCAGGCAAATGCCCAGGTGTGGTGGTGGAACAAGGTTGACTATCCCCAAGAAATCCTCCGGCTCAAGGGCTGGTGGAGAGACCGGATAGCCTACTTACACCGGGAAATCAACTCATTCTAGGTGCAGTTCCAGATCAAAACCGTGCCGGGCAAACACGGTGCCGGTGATAAAGGTTCCCGGCATAAGGGGCGTGGCAGACCTGACCAGGGTGAGTCCATCCACTTCTGGCGCCTGGCATGTAAGCCGGGCCAAATACAGGTCTGTTTGTTCAGGTACCTTTCCTTCTACCAGCGCGTCCACGGTCCTGCCCAAGAAACGATCCAGTTGCTTTTCGGTGATAGGTATCTGTCGTGTTTCGAGCAGCTCTTTACGGGCCGCCGCAATACTAACAGAAATCCGGGGCTTCATGGAATATGCCGGGGTATCTTCCTCACGGGAATAGGTGAAGCAGCCCACCCAGTCAAGCTGGGCCTGAGCCTGAAACTGTAAGAGGTCCTGGAAATCTCGTTCCATCTCTCCCGGGAAGCCGATTAAAAAGGTTGACCGGATAGTCGCATCAGGGAGCAGTTCCCTGATACGTTGGATGAGGGCAAGGTAGGATTCCCCCGTCCCCTGGCGGTTCATGGCCCTGAGTATCTTGGAAGCACTGTGCTGAAAGGGCAGATCAAAATACGGGAGCAGCCGGGGATCCCTGCGGATTATTTCCAGAATAGGGAATGGAAACCTATCTGGGTGCAGGTAAAGCATGCGTACCCAAAACCGGCCTTCCATCTGGGAGAGGGCCTCCAAGAGTTGGGGAAGCTCACTGGATCCCTTGGTTCTATCGGTTCCATAAGAACCAATATCCTGACCAATGAGGCAAAGCTCAGTAATGCCTCGATCCAAGAGTTCCCGACATTCGTCCACAATCCCAGACAGGGGTCTTGAACGGAGCGGTCCCCGGATACGAGGAATCGCGCAAAAGGTACAGTGATTATCGCAACCTTCGGCAATTTTGACGTATGCCGAACCAGGGAGGGAAAGCAGGGGCCGCCTTCCTGGAGCAGAAACGCCGGCCTCCAAACCAGAAGACGGTTCCGTGGGGACGAATACCCGGCAGGAAACCTTGGGTTCCCCCGCATCAAGTGCCAGCAGCGCGGCTTGGGTGATTTGTGCCAAGTCCTGGTTACCGAAGATCAGATCCACCTCAGGCAAGGCTGCGGACAGTTCCTGGGCATAGCGCTGGGCAAGGCAACCGGCCAGGATTATTTTTTTATCAGGATAGGTGTTACGGTACATCAAAGCAGCATTGATGGATTCTTGCTTTGCCTGCTCAATGAAACCGCATGAATTGATGATGATGAGCTGCGCCTCTGCGGGATCCTCCACTAAAATCCATTGGGCCTCCTCAAGGAACCCCAGCATGGTTTCCGCATCTACCTGGTTTTTTGCACATCCAAACGGATCAAGATAATACCGTAGGCTCATTCAAGCTGTACCATCGCCAAACGGTACCGGTGCTCATCCTCCCGGATCCATCGGACATCCGCGACTACCACTTCACCGGCACCCCCTAACTCCAAAGGTACGGTTCGTCCGCCTCCTATAGCCTGGAGTTTCACCATCGCGGCATTGGATGCCCACATACGGATCCCATTTTGAGCCTGGATATCAATAGCGTCAGCCTTTTGAAAATACCGCTCATTGCGGTCCCGGCGATCCCGTTCTGCGAGAATTTCCCAGCGGAACATACAATAACCCTGAAAAGAGATTTGCAGCGTAAACGGATAGGCGTTTGGAGAATTAAAGATCGGGATCGCATTGGCAAGACCAGTAGTAGGTCTCCAGGCAGCTTCTCCTGAAGCGCTGCTGCTTGCCCCGGTCTGTTCAGGGATTGGGTTGTTCACCAAGAGCAAGGTACTATCCAGTTCAAAACGCAACTGGGCACCAACGTCATGTTTGGTCTTGTCAAAATCAACCGCCGTGATCCGTAATTCCGCCATGCTATCACTCGTCAGATCCACCTCCACTTCTTGGCTCAAATCCAGCATCACCGGGCCATAGGGGGTGGTAATGGTAACCGCTTCCCCCAGATTAGTGAGTTCCAAAGGATACTGTTCCTCACCATAGACGACGGTGATACGGTCTTTCAGATAAAAACGCCGTTCCAAAGAACCACCGGTGAGCATATATTCCGCAGGCTCTCGACTCGTTTCCTCCACAACCGGTTTGGTTCGGGGACGGCTAAAAAAGAAATATACCCCTCCTACCAGGGCGCCGAGAAGTATGAGACATATAATCACCCCCACCACGAACCGGGGCGATACCCGCTCAGGGCGCTTTGAAAGAAGCTGCTCCACCGGAACTGGCTCTTCTTGAATACGCATGTTTTTGTACAGAGAAATCAGTTCCTGGGCGTCTAATCCCAGGTATTCACCGTAATTCTTTAAAAATCCGAGGATATAGGGCTCTCCGGGAAACCCGGAAAATTCTTCCGCTTCCAATGCCTTTAAATATCGAGTAGCGATATGTATATCATCCCCTACCTTATCATAGGTATAACCTTTACTTTCACGGGCAGATCGTAATTTATTACCCAGGGATTCCATAGAATTCCTCCTCAAAACTATCAAGAAAATCCCGATTAACCGGTTTCTTCTACCCTTTCCGTCATTTTATTACCTGATAGTCTCTCTTACATCGTTAATATACGAGCCGGTTTCAAAGCTCGCCTGAGTTTTGAAACCGGCTCATGCAATCATTTCAGTCAATCCGCATCTTGAAACAGAAAATTGTTAAACATATTCGCCGAAGCAGGCGAATCATAGATAAACCGCTGTTCAGGAATTCCCTGATTAACCTTAATATCTGAAAAATCAAACCGTACTTGGCCATCTGAAATGGTAGTTCCTACTATGCGCCGTATCAACTTGGTATTGGGATTGATGCTTAAAATGATCTCTCTAAACCCTTCTGACACCGAACGCCTGGTGAGCCGTAATTGGACCACTTGTTCTTCGGAACCCCTTTCCAAGGGCTGCGGATCAGGGCCTGTAACAAAGACCGGAATGTAATTCCGCCTCAACAAGAGAAGGCCCTGGGCAGTTGCCAATGATGCCCCAGAACTGCGGGGGGTTGTGGCCTGGTTCAACACCGCATTGTATTGGGGAAGATAAATCGTAAGCAAATCCCCATTAAAAAGAATAACCTGCTCTGCCGGCCTGGTAAAATCTATCCGTAAAAACGAGGGAGTCAGATGACTTACCGTACCGGACATATCAGTACCCCCAGAACGAATAAGGAGCCTTGCCTCATAATCTCGAATAGTACCGTATCGCTCGGATACGGTTTGGAGGTACCGTTCTGCGGTAACGATTTCCTGAGCCCCAAGAAACCCCAGACTCTTACTAAAGAAGAGAAAGAAAATAATGGTTGCTTTAACAAGCGTTAATCTCACGGTGTATCCTCATTTCGTTTCTGTACCAGCCACGCTCATGTTTTTATAAACATAACTTAATTTTAAAATAAGTTCAATCAACAACCAAAGCGGATAACCGCATAGAACTTATTATTTTCTTACAAAATAAAGAATACGCACATGCTATGCGTTTATCCTGGAATGAGGGGGAGGAAACGGTACTAGACTGACTAGGACACGGTGAGGGAATGAGGGGGATATCATGAGGTATGGGGATTATGGGGGGTCAAGAGGAACCAGCAAACATGGTACGAAGACGCGGGGTTGTTGACGAGGTGACGCTAGAAGCGTTGAAAAAGGATGAAAAGAACTATGGGCGTAGGATAGAGCGTGGGGATATCGGGTAGAAGTAGAAATGGGCAGGGCTTAAAAGCATGGGGTGTGTCGTCTAGTGAACCCTGACGAGAACCTGAATGGGGAGAGGAAGCCACGGCTCTTTCGTCCGGGCAAACTCCGCTCCCTCTCCCCATTCATTCACCCGTGGCATAACCGCCAGCAGGGTTATCATCACGATGTCCGGCAACCGATGTTCCCCATAGGGCATAGAGGTTTTCCGTGGGTATAAACTCAGAAAGGCACACAAAGGATAAACCGGTCATGAGGTCGTTGTAAAAGTCACTGTACTTCCGCCACACCTTTTCGTACCCCAAAGGCCGCGGCGGCCGGCCCTGGATACCCTGATACTCCACCTGGAGGTAATCATGTTCCACCAGATACTCACAGAAACGGGTTATCCCGAGGATCTTTGGTTTCCGGCGCTCACAGGCCCCACGAAATGCCTCCCGGGAACTGCGCTGCCCCGGCGGCTTTGGATCGTAGACGTACATGACGGGGTGTGTAGGAGACAGGAAGTAAAAGGTGAAGGACATATCAGG
>JAISBK010000117.1 GCA_031266255.1 Treponema sp. | reverse complement strand
ATTGATAGAAATGAAAGCAAAAGGGCTTTGCAAGTGATTGATGATTTAAAGGAGATGATAAATGGGCAACGTATATTAATAATTAGTTCCAATCTTTTTGGATATCAGGAAAGAATTGTTGGTAGATTGCAATATCTTGGCGCACAGGTTGTTTGGCTTGATGGTCGTCCGAATAATTCTTTTTTTACAAAGGTGGGGATGCGGTATTTTCCATTTTTTTATAAAAATTTACTCATTAAGTACTATAAAAAGTCAATTAAAAATACCTTTGACCAAATTCTTGTTATCAGCCCTGAATATCTTTCGGTGGATATTATCCATATTCTGAAGGAACGAGCGAATGCAAGACGGCTTGTTCTTTATATGTGGGATTCGTTCTTAAATAAAAAGAAGGTTGCTGGTTCAATAAAATATTTTGATAAGGTTTTAACATTTGATTCTGATGATGCCGAGAGATTGAATCTTTTTTTTCGTCCGTTATTTTTTTCATCAAGAAATCAAGACATCAAAAAAAACTACAATGAGATAGATATATCATTTATTGGTACAGGACATAGTGATAGAGCAAAAATTTTAGAAGAAATAAAAAGGCAATGTATAAATTTGAATTTGAAATATTATTTTTATTTATACCTTCAGAATAAAGCTATTTATTATTTTCATAAAATTACCAATAAACATTATAAGAATATAAAAAAGTCATATTTTTATTTTAGACATATTGAGTATGATAAATATATTAAGATTTCTGAAAATTCAAAGGCGATTATTGACATTGAACATCCAAAACAGAAAGGATTAACGATGAGAACTTTTGAGGTATTAGGAAAAGAAAAAAAATTGATTACGACAAACAAAGACATTAGAAACTATGATTTTTATAATGCCTCAAATATATTGGTTATTGATAGATTAAACCCAGTTATTGATAAAAATTTTATTACTACTGATTATCAGCAGCTTCCGATGAACATCTATTATAAATACAGTATTGATGGGTGGCTCGAAGATATATTTACCTTCTCGTAAAGGAAAAACATAAAAAATAACAACGATTGATTATTTCCTTTATGCATACCGATAGGTTAATTTCAGCGCCAATAGTTCTTTATGATTCAAATATAGACACATTAAAGAAGTTGTAAAATCGTATGCCCTGGATAAAAATGTTTTAGCAGTTTGAAATAATATGCATATCACCATCATCGGCGGTTCCGGTTTTGTCGGTACTCGTCTTACAACACGCCTTATTGCCGCAGGACACGCCGTAATCATCGCCGATAAAAACGACAGCAAAAAATATCCCCAGCTTCGCCTTTATGCCGATGTCCGGGAACCTGAAACCCTGGAAAAAGCCCTCGCCGGTTCTGATGCGGTCATAAATCTTGCTGCGGAACACCGGGATGATGTTACCCCCAAATCGTTATATGATGATGTTAATGTTACCGGCGCAGAAAATGTATGTAACGCCTGTAAAAAACTTGGTATCAAAAACATTATCTTTACCAGCTCCGTAGCGGTCTATGGATTCGCGCCTGTCGGGACCGATGAGACCGGCGCAATCAATTACTTTAATGATTACGGGCGCACTAAATGGCTGGCGGAAGAAAAGTATCGTACCTGGCTTGCTGCTGAAGCAAAAAATTCTTTAACCATCATTAGGCCCACCGTGATCTTTGGCGAACAAAACCGGGGAAATGTGTATAACCTATTACGCCAAATTGCAGGGGGTAAATTCCCTATGGTGGGGAAGGGGACAAATGTCAAGTCCATGGCCTATGTTGAAAACGTTGCTGCTTTTATTGAATACAACTTGAATAACCCCCCAGGAGAACATCTATTCAATTATATCGACAAACCCGATTTTGACATGAACGGCCTGGTTACCCAAGTATGCCGTATATTGGGAAAGTCTGACAGATTATTTCACTTGCCCTATTGGACGGGTTTTATCGGAGGTCTGTGTTTTGACTTGATGGCAAAGATATTTTATAAACAATTTTCAATCAGTTCAATTCGTGTAAAAAAATTTTGCACCAATACCATGTTTGAGGCCGCCAATATAAATAAGATAGACTTTAAACCCCCAGTAAATCTTGCCGAAGGACTTGAGCGGACCATTAAATACGAATTCATCGATAAAATAGCAGATCAGGTGTTTTATACCGAATAATCATAGCATAGGGGATGCTTTGATACAAAACTAGCCTACTGATAATTGTGCCAGGCAGTCGCTAAAATCTTTAGTTTTAAAGTTGTGTAATTCCGCTATGCATTCATCAGTCATAACCGGCTGTTTGTTTTCCATAGTTTTCATTATACATACACAGTATATATATTTTTGCAAGTTATCAATAAACATTTGATACAGTATCCAACAAAAACCGGACAATAGCGAAATCACCTTTATTTCCGCCATCTTTCGCCTCCTAAAACCTTCCTCCCCCACTTCCTGAGAAACACATCAACCACCTTCATACTCCTCAACGATGCCTCCTTGCCAGAAACGGTTTAACGGTGTATCCAGTGCTCTTTCGTTAGCTGGTGTGGGCCAGCGGCGGTAAGACCAGTGGAGTCATACCGTTGCACAGTTTAGGCAAATAATTTATAAAAAATTCAAATTTGTATGGATAAAAATATAAATGTACCGTATATTGTACTTGGAGGATAGATTTATGGATGCAATAACTTATACAAATTTAAGGCAGAATCTCAAGGCTTATATGGATAAGGTCTTTAATGATCACGATCTATTGATTATTACCCGAAAAAATAATGAAAATGTGGTACTTATGTCAATAGATGAATATAATAGTTTAATGGAAACAAACTATTTATTGTCTAGTAAAGCAAATGCCGAACATCTTCAGAATTCGATTAATCAACATAAAGCTGGTAGAATAAAAGAAAGAAAACTGTACGAAAATGAATAAGTTGTTTACCGATGAGACATGGGATGATTATCAATATTGGATAAATACAGATGCAATTGAAAATATACATTTCCTTCAGATTTCATTATGATGATAAATAGAATATATATTTCATAAAAAGTACTAAGAAACGCAGTGCCTGGGGTGTACGGGCAAAGAGGCAGCACCCGGAAACCGGAACATCCAGCCGGTTAACCGCAGCGGGGAAAAAGCCCCGGCTCTTTGGATTTCCCGGGATTTGTTCCATGAGGAGCCGGGGCAGGTCGGCCATCCCTGAGTCCGCGCCTTGGACCGCTTCCCCGGGAATTTTGTTTATCACGATACATGCATCGCTCACGTGCAGGATCCGTGCTGCTTCAATACCTGATGCTTCCCGCCTTCCCTGATCCGGCTTATCAGCCTTCCTTTCATTATCTTCATCATCCATTCCATCCATACTATCTTCCTTATCATTCATCCTTGTTTTTCTCCCGCATCAACCCATACCGAATTTTTTCCGCAAGAATCTGTTCCGCGGCTTGCTGGAGCCGTTCCCGGGAAAGCCGGCCGTCTTGAAGCGCGCCTTGTGTGTCTTGCTTAAGTTTCGGGGCCAAGTCATCACCATATCAAGCCCTGCATTCAGGGTTTCCGCCACCGCGCCCATGGAAAAATCATCCCCTACGACCATGCCCATGTAACCACGAGATGTTTATTGTTGTGCCATTAACGAAATCTGGACAATTATCATATCAGAGATGCCGCCGCCGCTTTGCCTTATCATAAAAAAAATAATTTTCAAGAAAGGCTGTATGCTTGGTATGGGCACAATTGTTATGCCGGGAGTTACCATTGGCGAGGGCGCTATTGTTGGGGCAGGATCTTTGGTAACAAAAGATATTCCTCCTTGGGCTGTTGCAGCCGGCAGTCCGGCAAAAGTAATTAGGAAGATTACTCAAAACGAACATAAATATCCTCACCTTTAGTATAAATTAAGGAGTGCCGATTTGACAAGCATCCCTGTTTTAGCTAAACTGCAACAATAGGAGGCGCTTCATGCAGGCATTACCTACAGGAATACAGTCATTTGAGAAGCTGCGGAAAGGCAAGTATCTCTATATTGATAAAACGAAACAGATACTCCGGCTGATAGAGCGCGGGACTGTGTTCTTTCTGTCACGGCCTCGGCGTTTCGGCAAGTCGCTGCTTGTGAGTACTTTGCAGGCGCTCTTTCAGGGCAGAAAAGACCTATTCGAGGGGCTGTATATCGTGGACAAGGTGGACTGGAATAAGCGCTATCCGGTGATCAAGCTGGATTTGAGCCTGTTTTCATGTTTAAGCGTAGCGGAGATGGACCGGGAGCTATTCCTGTATCAGGAAGGGATTGCGGATGAGTACGGTATCACGCTAAAACGGGAACGAGCGGCGAACCGCATGGATGAACTACTCAAGGCGTTGCATGAGAAATCCGGAACTCAGGTAGTAGTCCTGGTTGATGAGTATGACATGCCCATGTTGGATGCTTTGAATAAACCCGTTGAAAAGATAGATGAGGTACGCGAGTTTTTACAGACTTTTTATAAGGCGTTTAAAACTGCTGATGAGCATGTTCATTTTTTGTTTATGACGGGGATTACCAAGTTCACCAAGGTCTCGGTGTTTTCAGCGCTGAATAATCTGGTCGATGTTACGCTGAACCCGGCATACGCTACGCTCTGTGGATATACGCAGGAGGAGCTTGAGTCGTGCTTCACGCCGTATCTTGAGGAACTGGCGGCGGCGCATCATTGCGATGTTTCGGAGGCGCTGGCAAAAATACAACGCTGGTATAACGGGTTTTCGTGGGACGGGGACCGTTCAGTGTATAACCCGTTTTCGACATTGGTGCTTTTCGAGCAGAAAACGTTCACAAACCTGTGGTTTGAAACCGGAACACCCACATTTATCGTTGATATTATCAAAAAACGTAACGATGTACAGCTCCTGTTGGAATCTTCGCAGATGAAGCAATCAGATTTCAACAACTTTGATTACCGGACATTGAACACACAATTGTTACTATTTCAGTCGGGATACCTTACGGTAAAAAAGATTGAACAAGAAGAAGTCGGGGATGAACTGATTTTTACGCTTGGAGTACCGAATTATGAAGTTCAGCAGTCGTTGATAAATTATCTTACCGGTAGTTTTACCGGCTATCCGGTTGGTAATATCGGTTCAATACGGAGTCGTATGATAAGACAACTACTTGATGGCGATGCGGCAGCGTTTGAGACAAGTCTCAAAGCTTTGTTTGCCGCTATTCCTCACCAGCTTCATATCAAGCGCGAGGCGTATTATCATTCCATGCTCTTGCTATGGCTAAAGATGCTGGGCTTTCATATTGAGGGAGAGGTTTCCACGGACAAAGGCCGCATTGACGCGGTGTGGACATGGAAAGAACGCGCGGTCATTATCGAAGTGAAATACGCGAGCCGAGGCGCGCTTGAAACGCTTCTGGATACGGCCATAGCGCAAATTAAGGAAAAAGGATATTGCGAGCGTTACGCGGCTACGCATCAGCGGGTTGCGCAACTGGCGGTGGCGTTTTCGGGAAAACGTATCGCCTGCCGTATGAAAGAACGTTCGCCGAATCAGATAACATAGCGCGCAATGATGTTTCCTCATTGCGCATTTTGTTGCTTTATTTCCTGACTTGCTGATATTACCATCTTCTCTTTATAAATGAACCCAAAAACATATTTGCCTTCTTTTTTACAGACCTTGCAGGATGCAAAGTGAACATCCTCACCATGGGGCTTTCCTTCATATAAGGCGATTGCTCCGGCTATTATCCAATATGACGGTATTACATTAAAAGAATTTCCCCTCAACTATATAACTTTTTTTGGAAAACCAGTCATCTATTCAGGCGGCGGCTATTTCAGTTTGTTTCCGTATCCACTTATCAAACACTGGTCCGGAGGTTCCGCTTATGTGAGGACCTATTTACATCCCCAAGATTTTGATCATAAACAGCCAATGATTGAAGACTTGTCTCTTATCCGCAGATTTAAATCTTATGTCGGACTGTCCAGGACGTTTCATAAGTTGCAAAAATTACTCAGAGATTTCGCTTTCACTGATATTGCCGAAACGGATAAACACGTTGACTGGGATAATGCGCGGACTATTACCATATAACTGATATGGACACAGTCTTGGTCAGCACTCTGATACAGACAAAGAAATAAACTATCATGCCTGAAATCCTCACCCGCTTACAACTCAACGTTATCAGCTATATCCTCGCGTCAAACGAAGAACGGGATCCGCCGGTCAAACCAGAAAGGTTGAGAAAACAATCCCAGAGCCGGTCTTGGAAAGGAGGCATTGCGGTGAGGCGCAGCATGGTTCCTTTTTCAGAAGGATTGGGAAAGCTCAGGGAATAGGCGTGTAAGCGGATACCCCCGCATTTTTCGCTCCGGCGAGCGCCGTATTTCAGGTCGCCTTTTAGGTGCAGCCCCATCCGGGCCAACTGGGCGCGGATTTGGTGATGCCGTCCGGTTATGAGGGCTATTTCCATGAACAGGTAATGATCACCATACCCGGTAATCCGGTACCGGAGTATCCCCTGCTTCCGCGCAGGACCAGGTTCGTCGTAGGCGATGCTTTTATTCCGTTTTACGTCGGTTTTAATCCAATGCACCAGTTCCCCTGCTTCAGGAACCACGAGAGAGAGCGGGGGCTTTTCAATGATTCCCCAATACTGTTTTTCGCAGTTCCCCTGGGCAAACTCGGCGTTTAAGAAACGCAAGGCCTGGGGTGTACGGGCAAAGAGGCAGCACCCGGAAACCGGAACATCCAGCCGGTTAACTGCGGTGGGGAAAAAGCCCCGGCTCTTTGGATTCCCCGGGAGTTGTTCCATGAGGATCCGGGGCAGGTCGTCCATCCCTGGGTTCGCGCCTTGGACCGCTTCCCCGGGAATTTTGTTTATCACGATACATGCATCGCTCACGTGCAGGATCCGTGCTGCGTCAATGCCCGATGTTTCCCGCCTTCCCTGATCCGACTTATCAGCCTTCCTTCCATTATCTTCATCATCCATTCCATCCATACCATCTTCCTTATCATTCATCCCTGTTTTTCTCCCGAATCAACCCATACCGGATTTTTTCCGCAAGAATCTGTTCTGCGGCTTGCTGGAGCCGTTCCCGGGAAAGCCGGCCGTCTTGAAGCGCGGTGAGAATGGCCTTGTGGGTCTTGCTTAAGTTTCGGGGCCAGGTCATCACCATATCAAGCCCTGCATTTAGGGCTTCAACCACCGCGACTTCAGGGCTTAAACCGGTATCCACCACCGCGCCCATGGAAAAATCATCCCCTATGACCACACCGGTGAATCCTAGGTTACTCCTGAGCCAAGTCCTGATTATCCTGGGGGAAAGGCTGGCGATCCGTTCCTGGTCCCACTCAGGTACCAGGATATGGGAAACCATGATTGCCGGAGGCTGCTTATTCCGGATCACCCCGGCAAAGGGTTGAATCATCCGCTTGAGGGCTTCCTGGTCTGCGGTGAAGATCCCCCTGCTAATATGGGGATCGGTTCCGGTATTTCCAGGAAAATGTTTCACCACACAGGCAATACCTGCGGCTTCCATACCCTGGATAAAGGCCTGGACCGCGGTTTCGGTAAAATCCGGATCCGGCCCGTATGAACGGGTCTCCAAAAAAAGGCGGTTTTCCTGGTCCAGGATTTCCGCTACCGGAGCGAAGTTCATGGTGATCCCCAAGGCCCGGATTTCCTCCCCGGAGCGCCGGGCAGATGCTTCAAGCTCGGTGAGGGCATACTCCCTTCCACGGGCTTGAGCGGTTTCCCAAAACCAGGCAGGCTCAGGCAGCCGGCCCACCCCCGGCCCAAAGCGGTGGACTGCCCCTCCCTCGTGATCTACCGCGATGAAAGGAGGGATGCCGGCGAACTCGTCCTGCTGAGGAAAGGCCGCGGTAATATACTCAGAACAAGTCGCAAGAAAGGCCTGGATCGTCTCTTTTTCCGCGTCCAGGTTGTATTTAAACAGCATGATTCCCCCTGGAGGACTGTTCTTGAGCAGGGTCTTCATATCATCGCTTAATACCGGAGGTTTCCCGTCAATACCGGTCATGAGCACTTGAGCAGCCAGGAGGCGATCATCCAGGGAAGCGGCAATTTGGGCAGCCTGTTCCCTGTAGGCCTGCGCCCCTTGAACCGGTTCTACCTCAGGTACAGCTACAGATGCTTGGGGAAGTATCGGACCGGCAACCTGAGGATTTACATTCTTGGTACATCCCATAAAAACCAGAACCCATACAAGCAGGTAGAACATACCTTTACTATACGTTGCAGAGGGAACCTTGGGAAGGGTTGAGGAACCAGTGCTATCCAGTGGGGAATCCGTTCTTCCTTCCTTTTTTCTTGCTAATTTTTGAGGTCGTAGTATACTACAGATATGGTTGATAGAATTCTCATAGATACTTTAAACTTAAAAGCTCGGGATTTTGCCACTCGCTGGAAAGATAAAATCCGCAAGGCTCCTCAGCTTAAACACTACAATGTTTTGGAAAACGGCCCGTTAATTGAGTCGAATACACCGGTGTATGCGCTTCTTTCCCGGACCTTGGATCGGGGTATTGATCGGTCGCTGGTGGGTAATTTCTTTGTTACCCAGGGAAAGACCCTGATGCAGGAGGAATTTCCGGTTTCAGAGATCATATACGCGAGTAACCTAACCCAACAAACGGTCATTGAATATATCATGACCGACTTTGTGCTGGATAACCCGGTGCGGATGTACCAGGCTATGGGAATTATTACCAAGGTAGCGGAATTTTTCATCCTGGGATGTTTCTATATAACCAAGGGTTTTTTGGAAGCCACCTATACCCACATGAGTAAACAGGACGCGGTTTCCGAGAACTTATTAAAGAAGTATTTCAAGGATGATTTTTTCTTTAAAAAAGACTGACTCAGCAGGACTCATTTTCTTATTTTTTGTTCCCCAAAGAGCTGACTTTTTTTTCAGAAAAGTTTATGATCAAGAAGATTAGGGAGCGCTCTTGCCAAGTTACGGGGCGTGCCAAAAAATCATAGTAGAAGCTCAAAGTGATAGAACAGAATGGATATTAAAGAAGCTTTGGAGGCATTTAAGCCTGTTATTTCTATACCTTTTCCAGAGGGTTTTTCAATTTCGTTGTTTGGATCTGAACTTACCGCGTTTGTTATTAATGAAAGCATCCTGGTCTCCTGGGGGGTAATGGCTCTTTTAATCATCGGGTCTCTGATCCTCACCCGCAACTTACAGCAGATTCCCCGGGGGCCTCAGGTGATCCTGGAAGCCTTAATCGGATTCCTCAATACCTTTTCTAAGGAACACTTTGGGAAACGGGCCGGGGTATACGGCCCCTATATCGGAACCATCTTCCTGTTTCTGTTCGCGGCTAATAGTATCCCTGTTATTTCCCCCCTGGGGATTGGGCTTTTGCATAGTGAGCCGCCCTTTACCATCAAGCCGCCTACCAGGGACATTAACGTAACCGCGGCTTTTGCCCTGCTGACCATCCTGCTCGTGCTGATTGGGGGGCTGAGGGCCAAGGGGCTCCGAGGCTGGGGTAAAAAGCTCTTATCCCCCGCCCCCATGATGCTGCCCTTTAACCTGCTTGAGTACCTGATCCGGCCCTTGTCTCTGTGCCTGCGGCTTTTTGGGAATATCTTGGGGGGCTATATCATCATGCTCTTGGTTGAAGGGGCCTTGCCGATTCCCCTGGTGGTTCCCGCGTTCTTGTCCTTGTATTTTGATTTGTTTGACGGCCTCATTCAGGCGGTGGTCTTTACATTTTTAACTACCCTCTTCATCGCTGAAGCGGTAGCAGAGGAAGAGCATATATAATCATGGTTTACAGCCTAAATGTAAGGAGAATATTCAGTTATGACTAGTCTTTTATTTCTCATCGGCGCGGGTATTGCGGTATTTACCGGTATAGGCGCGGGTATTGGTATTGGTATTGCCACCGGTAAGGCGGCGGATGCTATTTCTCGGCAGCCTGAAGCTGCAGGAAAGATTCAGACCGTATTTTTCTTAGGAATAGCCCTGGCAGAAGCTACGGCTATCTATGGTTTTGTCATCGCCATCCTCATCTTTACCAAGGCCTGATAGGGTATGATCGATCCTTCAATCAGTACCTTCCTGGTTACGCTGCTCAACATCGGGATATTGTTTGTGGTGTTACGGGCGGTCTTGTTTAAGCCCCTTACCCGCTTTATGGAGGATCGGACAAAAAAAGTCCAGGATACTATCGAGCGTGCAGAAAAAGATAAGGCCGAGGCCCAGGCGCTTCTGCGCCGCTATGAAGAACAGCTCAACCATGCCAAGGAAGCAGGAGAGGCTATCATCAAAGCCGCGGAGGAACAGGCCCGGAAGCAGGGGGAACAGATCATTGCGGAAGGAAAAGCCGCAGCAGCAACGGTCCTGGCCCAAGGCCGGAAACAGCTTGAAGCAGAACGGCAGGCTGCCCTGGCCATTTTCAGGGCTGAGGCTGCCGCATTAGTGATACGAGCCTCAAGCCGTCTCCTCAAACGGGAGCTTAACCAGGAAGACAGCACTCATTTTGCAGGCCTTCTCTTGCAGGAATTAGGGAAGGACCAAGATGTTTAGTGGGGAACGCTGGGCCGCGGGGTTTGTCGGTTCATGCGGGGTACATACCGAAGAAGGTTTTGGGGCCTTACAAGCCCTGGTGCCGGTCATTACCGCTATCCCCGGAATGCTTGCCGGGACTCATGCGGCAAAGGAACTGGAAGGGATGATCCGAAAGGCGCTTAACCACGTAAGCCCAGAATCCGGTCTTGTAGATTGGGGAGTGGAATATGCCGTGCGGATCCTCATCCTTTTGGTGAAGCAGGGGTACCTGAGTCATGCTCCTGAGTTTATGAGGGCCCTGGAAACCTTACTGGATCAACAAAAGGGTATACTGCGGGTTACGGTGGAATCGGCCTTTCCAGTGGACGCCTCATTCCAGCACCGGTTAGAGGAGGCCTTAGCCGGATCCCACACCAGAGCGTCCAATACCGCAGTTAAGGAAATTAAAGTAACGGTACAGATCGTCCCGGAACTCTTAGGTGGGTACCGGTTGCGGATAGGCAGCGGCCTCGTGGATGCAAGCGTGCGTACCCAATTACAGCAGTTGGCACAGGATTTACACGCGGCTCCCCGGGAAACCGCGGCGGGCGGAGGGTTTTCATGGTAAATTTCAGTGACCTCACCAAGGTTTTACAAGAACAGCTTGAGCATTGGGAAGCCAAGGTGGTTTCCGCTTCAGTGGGGTTTGTGGTCCAGGTGGGTGATTCGGTAGCCACGGTTCATGGATTGGATAAGGCGGTGTACGGAGAACTGGTGGAGTTTAGTTCCGGTGCTACCGGTATTGTCCTTAACCTGCTGGAAGATGGGGTTGGCTGTGTGCTTTTCTCCGGGGAATCCCTGGTACGAGATGGGGAAGAGGTGCGAGGTACCGGCAAGGTGGTCATGGTTCCTGGGGGGAACGGGTTATTGGGCCGGATACTCAATCCTTTGGGACTCCCGGTGGATGGTAAAGGTCCGGTGGAAGCGGAGGAATATCTCCCCATTGAATCTCCGGCAGCACCGGTTATCGCCCGGGGTTCGGTGGACAAGCCGCTCCAAACCGGGATACTTTCGATTGATTCCATGATTCCCATAGGCCGAGGTCAGCGGGAACTCATCATCGGTGATAGACAGACCGGAAAGACCGCCCTGGCTATTGATACCATCATCAATC
This sequence comes from Treponema sp., assembly GCA_031266255.1. GTDB lineage: Bacteria > Spirochaetota > Spirochaetia > Treponematales > Breznakiellaceae > JAIRLU01. The sequence continues at coordinate 7,743 of JAISBK010000117.1, read as the reverse complement.
AGAAAGGCAAAGGGATGTACTGTGTGTATTGTGCCATTGGGCAGAAAGCCGCTTCGGTAGCCGCGATTGTCCAGACCCTGGAACGGTTCGGCGCCTTGGACTACACCTTTGTGGTCTTAGCCTCTGCCTCGGATTCCCCGGCATTGCAGTACCTGGCCCCCTATGCTGCGGTAGCAATGGCGGAACATTTTATGCACCGCGGCAAGGATGTGCTGGTGGTATACGATGATCTATCCAAACATGCGGTGGCCTACCGGACTATCAGCCTGCTTTTGCGCCGGCCTCCGGGACGGGAAGCCTTCCCCGGAGATGTGTTTTACCTCCATTCCCGGCTTTTGGAGCGGGCAGCGAAGTTATCCGATGCCTTGGGCGGTGGTTCCATCACCGCTTTGCCCATTGTAGAGACCCAGGCTGGAGATATTGCTTCGTATATTCCCACCAATGTGATTTCCATTACCGACGGTCAGATCTTTTTGGATGCAGAGCTGTTCAATGGCGGTTTTAGACCGGCTATTGACGTAGGACTCTCGGTAAGCCGGGTAGGGGGCGCGGCCCAGACTAAGGTCATACGGAAGATATCCGGCAGGCTGCGGCTGGATTTGGCCCAGTACCGGGAAATGGCAGCTTTTGCCCAATTTGGGAGCGACCTGGATAAGGCCACCCAGGATAAACTTGCGCAAGGGGTACGGCTCATGGAAATGCTGAAGCAGCCCCAATATGCTCCCCGGCCAATGGCAGAGCAAGCGATCATCCTGTTTATTGCCGTAAACAGCTATCTTATGGATATTGCGCAGGATAGGATTACCGCTTTTATCAAAGGTTTTATTGACTATCTCAAGATGCAGCACCAGGGAATTCTGGAAAGCATTAGCGCTACCGAAACCCTTTCCTTTGACTACGAAGAGGAATTGCGCGCCGCAGTAGAAACCTATAAAAGCACTAACCAATAGAGGAACAGCATGGCAAATTTACGGGATGTACGGCTCAGGATGCGTGCTATCACACAGACCTTACAAGTTACCAAGGCCATGAACCTGATTTCCACGGCTAAGTTGCGCAAAGGCCGGCGGATACTGGAGGATACGGAGCCGTTCTTTACCCGTATTCAAAAATCCATGTATGATATTGTATCTGGCGTCGGTGTGCTTGAGAGTCAGTTCTTCAAAAATACCGAAGAGGAGACTGGTTCTCATGCCGCGGTGGTGGTGCTTACCAGTGATAAAGGTTTAGCCGGGGGCTATAATGCCAACATAGTTCGGCAGGCCACGCAGGTTTGCGAGCGTCTTAAAAAGCCGACTCTGATTCTTATTGGTTCCATCGGGTATCGGTATTTTGCCCACACACCTTATGCAATCCTTGAAAATTTTTCTTTCAAGTCCCAATTGCCTACGGTAGCAGATGCCAAGGAAATTACCGATTATCTTATCTCCCAGTATATCTGGGGCATATTTAAGGAAGTTCATATCGTCTATACCCACATGTATAGCACCGTCAAGCTCCTTCCCCGGGCCCGGCAGATTCTGCCTTTGGACGCAGAAAAGATACAAGAAGACATCGCCCAAAGCGGAGGTCAAAAGCGGGTCAAGATTCCCCTGGAATACATTCCTTCTGAAACCGCGGTATTTGATGCATTGGCGCCTTTTTACATCAAAGGTATTGTCTATGGGTCCTTGGTAGAGGCCTATGTCAGTGAACAAAGCGCCCGGATGGCTGCTATGGAAGAGGCGTCAAAAAATGCCGAAGATATGTTGGCCAGCCTCCAGATCTACTACAACCGGGTCAGGCAGGCGAGTATTACCCAGGAAGTATCGGAAATAATTTCAGGCTCCGCAGTACTATCGGAGTAGGGTGGTTTGAAGTGAGGAATAAGGAATGGCGGGATATATCACACAGATAATAGGGCCGGTAGTTGATGTCCGGTTTGATGAAGATAGGATTCCCGGGATTTTACATGCCTTGGAGATTAACCAGGGAGCCCATAAGATGGTTATCGAGGTATTACAGCATATCGGGGATAATCGGGTTCGGTGTGTTGCTATGGAAGCCACCGAAGGACTTGCCCGAGGTATGGAAGTGCTTGATACTGGTCATCCCATTCAAGTACCGGTGGGAGAAGCGGTTCTGGGCAGGATGTTTAGCGTTACGGGTAAGGCGATTGATGACAGGGGGGCATTTACCGCAGAGCACTACGCTTCCATACACCGGCAGGCCCCCAGCTTTGCAGAACAGCGACCTGCTACCGAGGTCTTTGAGACCGGTATCAAGGTAATCGATCTGATAGCTCCTTATGCCAAGGGCGGTAAGATTGGCCTTTTCGGCGGTGCAGGGGTGGGAAAAACCGTGGTGATCATGGAACTCATCCGTAACATCGCCACAGAACATGCCGGGTATTCGGTCTTTTCCGGGGTGGGGGAACGTTCCCGGGAAGGGGCTGATTTGTGGAAAGAGATGAACGAATCCGGGGTCATTGATAAGACCGCCCTGGTTTTTGGGCAAATGAATGAGCCGCCGGGGGCCCGTATGCGGGTTGCCTTGGCAGGGCTTACCATGGCGGAGTATTTTCGGGATCAAGGCGGCCAGGATGTGTTGTTATTTGTGGATAATATTTTCCGGTTTATCCAAGCCGGGGCTGAGGTTTCCGCGCTTTTAGGCCGGATCCCCAGTGCCGTGGGGTATCAGCCTACCTTAGCCAATGAGATGGGTTCGCTTCAGGAGCGGATCGCCAGTACTTTCCAAGGTTCCATCACCAGCGTCCAGGCGGTTTATGTACCTGCCGATGACCTCACCGATCCGGCTCCGGCTACCACTTTTGCCCATCTTGATGCTACCACCGTGCTTTCCCGGAAGATCGTTGAATTGGGGATCTATCCTTCAGTGGATCCCCTGGCATCTAACTCCCGTATTTTGGATCCCGCGATCGTGGGGGAGGATCATTATCAAACAGCCCTCAGGACTCAGCAGACCCTCCAACGGTATAAAGAATTGCAGGATATCATCGCGATCCTGGGGATGGATGAACTCTCCGCAGAGGATAAGCTCGTCGTATCCAGGGCCAGGAAGGTACAGCGTTTCTTCAGTCAGCCCTTTTTTGTGGCAGAACGGTATACGGGTATTCCTGGACGGTATATACCGGTTACGGAAACGATTCGGGGTTTCAAGATGATCTTGGACGGTGAAACCGACTCCATATCTGAACAGGCATTCTTCATGGCTGGGGACATCAACGACGTGCTCTCCAAGGCGTGAGCAGAGGGGACAGCATGGTGAACTTGTATACCTTTGAGGTGTATACCCCCTATCGGCTTTTTTTTCGAGATCAGGTAGCGGTGGTGGTCCTTACCTTGACCGACGGCGAAATCGGAATATACGCAGACCATTCCCCGTTTACGGCTCCAGTATGTACCGGTATTCTGAAGATCAAAGATAAGACAGGCCAATGGAAAGAAGCCTTTACCACCGAAGGTATTCTGGAAGTTACCAGTCATAAGACGATCCTCTTAGCTGATGCCACGGAATGGCCTGAAGAGATTGATTATGAACGGGCATTGCTCGCTAAACAAGGGGCAGAACAGCGCATACAATCAAAGAACTTCAGATTTGAAGCTGAAAGCGCCCAAGCGACCCTTAAGCGCGCGGAGTTTAGGCTCAAGGTCTATGGCATGCGGAAACCGCAGTAAGTATAAAGAGCCGGCTGAAGCAGGAACGTAGGGACGTGCGCCTCTCCTCCAAATCACTCAGCCCCCTGCTTCGCCCGCCGCAGGCGCTGGATCTCAGCGATACGCCAGGAACCTTGGTACTGGGTAAGCCGCATAAAATCCTGCTGAAAACTGCTCCACGGAAGGGATTCCGTGGTAGAGGCTTCTGAATCGGTTCTGGTTTGTCCTGGCTCATCAGGATTGCGGAATGTTCCAGGAAACCAGATCCGATACGAAGCGGCAAAGGATACTTCCCCATCTTGTTCGTTCTGGTCAATCACCTCAAGCTCAAGCTCAGAAACACCGAAAACCGTGGCCTCCGTAGGCGGGGAACCTGCATCGATCCATTCCTGGGCAGAGAAGATCACCGGAGCGCCCCGCTCATAGGCTTGGCGAACCCGACTTATGACAAAAAGATTGGTAACCATATCAATATCTTCCTTGCCGATCTTGGGCATGACACAGGCTTCCATCTGCGGATGATCCAAGGAGCTCATGGAATGGTAATAGGTCTCCACCACTTCTTGGGGACTCATCCCCCGGGTACTGGGCCTATTCGCCTGGTCGCTGATCCCGCTCTTGATAAGCAGGGCTACACCCAGTACTCCGATGGATATCCCTGCTATCAGCGAAGTGTTCCGATGGATAAACCGTTTGGTTTTTACTCCCCGGATATGCTTTTTAATAAACCGCTCTTTTGCCAGGGTGAGCCGCGCCTGTTCCGCAGGATCAAGCTCATGCAGGTAGGATGCGACCGCAGCAGAACCTGGAGGACCGAGTAAATCCCCTAACCCGTGGAGCATCTCGGAGGCCTGTTCCCCGAGGGTTTTCTGTTGTGTTGTCCTTTTTCCCATAAAGGGGCTTAAAGCCTGACTTATGAGCGCGGCAAGTTTGGCATCCAAACCAGGCACCGCGAACTGAGGCGGGAGAAAAACCCCTTCCCGTATGTCCTGATAGAGCAGCTCTTGGGTCGTATTGGGGAAAGGCGGTGAACCGCAGAAGATCCGGTACAACAGCGCCCCAGCAGTAAAAGCCGTACCTTTCATGCCAGGGAGATCCGGATGAACATAGCCCTCAACCCCGTTAAACCGTGCTTGCGGTCCTGCTGCATCAATGCTGTACCTGATGAGTTCTTCAGGAGGGAAAAGGATCCTACCTGAAGGGCCAATGATGGCCCCCGCAGGCCAGGGTGAAGGAAGACCAGGCTGGGCTTCTCCCAGGAGCCGCGCCCGGATCCAATACCGCAGGGCATCCAAGGCCAGGTCCTTCCGGGTATCATCTGCCACGAGCATATCCAGCCTTTCTCCGGTAAACCCGGATCCCCAGATACGCATCGTTCCATTCCGTTCATATACTCCTTTAGGTTTCCAGGGTGTCCATGATCCTTCACCACCAGTAACAAGGTACCCTGATTCGGCGACAAGATGGGCAAGTTTTGCTTGGGCAAAGGCTCGGGCATCAAGTCCGGTGTCAAATTCCAGTACACCCCTTGCTTCTTCCTGATCGTTTTTTAGGTCTCCAGTCTCCGGGGTTTTCGTCCTTATATCCATAATTAATATTTAAACTCACTTTCCCCAATAAACTCTCTGAGTATGCTTTGTCCTGGTACGTATTGCGGAGGAATGGGAGCGAAGTTTTTAAGGAACGAGAGGAGCCGTACTGCTTCGGCATATTCGGGTCGATTCGGTTTCACTGAATGGAGCAGCGGTTCCGCATAGAATTTCAATACCGATAATTCATAACTCAACGCAGAATTAAAGGCCACATCCGCATTGTTCTGGAACGGAAAGATGTACCGCCGTTCTCCCCGCTGTACACTGGGCCACATCTTAATGGTAGTTACCGCATTGGTTCCCCGGAACTGGTAATCCCGAACCATACGCCGCAGGAGCCTGTGGTCACTGGTGGGGATTCGGTTGTGATCATCCAAGTTAAGATGAGTCAATGCAGAAACGTACAGTTTGAATTGCATATCTCGGTCTATTTGGGGGGTGAGGGCAGGGTTCAGGCCATGAATACCCTCTATAATCAGTACGGTCCGCGGTTCCATCTTGATTTTCCTGCCCCCTGCTTCCCGGCGGCGCCCGGTCTTAAAATCATACAGGGGAAGTATTACTTCCTCCCCATTAAGGATATCCAGCAGTTGTTGGTTGAAATAGGGAATATCCAGCGCTTCAAGACATTCGTAATCCGGTTCCCCTTGCTCATCCCGGGGAGTTTTATCGGTATTCACATAATAATTATCCAGTCCAATAGCAACAGGCTCAATGCCTAATACCTTAAGCTCAAGGGAAAGCCGTTTTGCTGTGGTGGTTTTGCCGGAACTGGAAGGGCCGGCAAGCAGTACCATTTTTACCCGGTCTTTCTTGGTATAGATGGCATCTGCAATATCGGATATTTTTTTTGCATGGAACGCCTCCTCGATTTTGATGCAGTCTTTGATGGTCCGTTCCCGGACGATCCGGTTAAGATAACCTACCGCATGAAGTCCCACAATGCGGCCCCATTTTTTATACTCATTATACACCGAGAAAATGATAGGGCTGTCTTCAAATGCCCCCAGGGTAATGCCCTGTCCGATTCCCGGAAAACAAAGGAGAAAGCCTTCCTGATATGGGATGAGATCAAAGACCGCCAAGAGACCGGTGCGAGGTACCAAGGCTTCAATATAAAGATCTGCAAATCCATTACATCCATTGACCGGTACTTTGGAATCGTTCCATTCCTCCAAAAGAAGGGCGGTATCGGTTTGTCCATTTTTTTCAAAGAGGTTCAAGGCTTCGATATAGGCCATAACATGCACCACTATCGGAAGGTCTGCTGCAACCAGGGCCTTCATCTCCCCATTCAGGGCTTCAATGTCTGTGCTGGTGGGGATTCCCTCCAAGAAGGTATAGTAATAACTATTACTCAAGGAATGGCCGACGTAGAGTTTTCGTTCAGGAAACAGTTTTTGGGCAGCCATGGCAAGGAGGAACCCGAGAGAACGGCGGTAAATCATCATCCCTTCGGGAGATTCCAATGACACCGGTTCCACCTGGGCATTAACCTCAATGCGTGCAGAAAGAGGAAGGATCTCGTTGTTAACCTTAACCGCGGCTAATCCCCCCTGGACTGGCCCAAAATGTTCAGTGAGGACTTCCACCAGGGTTCCGAAAGGACAAGCAAGGGAACGGCCATCAGCAAAAGTAACGTGTATTTCATGCATGGTAACTTCTCCTTATAGGTTTAGTACATTTAGTATAACCCAGGCTCCAAATTCAAGATACCCCTGCCCCTGCGGGGGCGAAGTGGGGGGCTGAGTGCTTTGGGGGAAAAGGCGTACGTCCCTTCGTTCCTGTTTCATGTGGGGACTGCGGTGAAATCGGGGGCATTGCGGTTGTTCCCGTTTTGTTATATCGTAACTCCGGTATGGATACGAACCAGCCCAACCAGGACTGCCCCGAAAAATTACACTGGCATCCCGACTTTCTCCAGGCCATCCAACTGGAACTGATTGATTATAAAGACTCCCTCCAGTTCACCTATGAGTACCAGCTTGCCACCGAACCGCTCCGGATCGATCTGCTGATCATTAAAAAATACCCCGGCCTGGTTATCGACAAGAACATTGCCCGGATAGTCAGGTCGAAGTCTATGCCTACGCGTACCTGTACGCGGCCATTAGCCCCAAGGTGGAGCTTTCCGGCATAACCTTGACGCTTATCGAAGTGTTGCTGTAGGCGAACTCAGAGGCATTAAAGAGGACAAAGAAGAAAAAGCCCTTGCGATAGCGCGGAATCTTCTGACAAAAGGATGGGCCAAAGTTCGTTCCCTGGTTGTTGAGTGAAGGATACCCCGGAATGGCTTCTCAATCTTGACCCACCGCATTTTTTAACCGCAACGGCGAAAAAGTTATGGATCACCACCTAAAATTTGGGTATGAAAGACTTGACATTATTGCAATGTATTGTATACTAACCCTATCAATCTTAGTAGAGATTGTACGTCTTTCTTTGTTTCTTTTAGGGAGAAGATTAGTATGTTTATGCCCCCCCCCCCCCCCCCA
>JAISBK010000055.1 GCA_031266255.1 Treponema sp. | reverse complement strand
ACCCCCTACGCCTTAATTGGGCAGGTCTTCAAATGGGTGGAACGCTATCTTGAATCCGGCTGTATACGCATAGAGCCGCCCCTTTTCGCCATAGATAAACTGCGCTTCCGCATAATGCTTATGCTCAACATGAGCCGTATTGTAGAACATTTATGGAACTTCATCAGGCTGAGGGAAACCGAACAAATAATCCCCATCTTTGACCCCAACAGCAAAATACGCTCCACGGGAAATATGCCTACCTGGTGGACATCCAAACACCGGGAGCCGACCATGAAATCCCACATCACCCATTGCGTCCATGACAGCACCTGGGAAGCCACCGAAGCCTATAAGATCGAGAAAAACCCCCATGTGGCTGCGTGGGCCAAAAACGATCATTTAGGTTTTGGCATACGCTATACGTTTGAAGGAGTGTCCCATTATTACTACCCTGATTTTCTCATCAAATTGGACAATGAAAAGACCCTTGTCCTCGAAACAAAGGGACAGGATAACTCTCTTGTCCGGGAAAAACGCCGCGCCCTTGCCGAATGGGTAGAAGCCGTAAACTCCCTCAAGGAATACGGCCAATGGTATAGCGGCATATCCTTCAATGTCGCCGATGTAGATGGGATCATCGAGAAACACTAAGACCGTACGAGTATCCGGGGTTTTGGAATGGTCTCATAGCAGTTTACAAGTCGTATTTTTCGCGTTTGAGAGAGCGCATCTCCATGTTCCTCTGCACCGTCTTACTATGTTTGAATATGCGCTTTCTCCTCGCATTGTTCAGTCAGGCCGTATGTTCCTTAGGTTTTGCTCCAGTTCTATTACCCGTGCCACATATAAATTCTGTTCCAGCCAGAAGCGTCACTCATCGGTTGGAGTAACCAGCCCATTTTAGAAAAGGCGATGTATCTTTTCTTCATGGATATTTTATCAACATGATAGCCACAGCGATACGCTTCTTTCTTGTGTAGCAAAAAAGAATTGCCTATGTCAAAGCCGACAATGTCTTTGATTTCTTCAAAAGATAGCGTTACTAGGGGGCTCCCATCCATTTTAAGATGCTTCCATAACGGATCGTACTGGCTCATACTCTTTTTCTCCTTACCTTCAAAATACATCGTAGCTGTTCAGCCTTCTGCTTTGCGTGTTTAATGCTCACGCTGCTTTTTTACTACAGGGATATAAATAGCAATACTCTTGCCGGTCTCAGGCATACAGCGTTCATCATACAGTTCAAAGTCAACTCCATTACGGTCAAATTCATATCCCGAATTGGGGAACCATTCGGAATGAATGTAATTCCAGGTACCTTGAATTGAGGGGATAAAATGTGATTCATCCGCAGGGGGCGTGGTGAATACCGCATACAGGGCTTCCGGTACGGTACAGATATGATACCCCTCGGGAATGGCAGAGCCTTCTTTTACTTCAACTCCAATGACATATACAAATTCGCCGTTTTCAGGATTTTCAAAAAAACAAACCCCGTATTCCGTATGGCTTTTAAGGAAAGCCTCATGGTGTAATTTTTCCATTCTGCCGTCAGCACTATATGCCTGCCAGAATTTCGGGATTTCCCTTTTGTTTTCTCCGTTCTTTGTCCTTGTTTTCAGGGCAAAACCCGCCAGTGTAAGCGCTTCTTTTTTAAGCATTTTTGGTTCCATGACAATACCCCCATGTACATAGTGTTTGGTTTTTTTCAAGACCGGCAGCTTCGGAATATCGAATGAGGCATGGGCACGGTACTTTTCAGGAGAACAGTCGAAATAACGGCGGAATGCTTTTGAAAATCCTGAATGTGTTTCAAAGCCGTAATCCAAGGCTATGTCCACTATCCTTTTTCCCGACGCAAGTTCAGAGGCTGCATAAAAAAGCCGCCTGGTTCTTACATACTCCATAAGTGAATAACCGACCTCCCATTGAAACACTCTGCAAAAGTGATAGGGAGAAAAACCCGCCCGGGCCGCTAGTTTTTCAACATTCAGTTTTTCTTTAATGTGTGCGTCGATGTACCGTACCATTTCCTGTAGAATTGCAATGTAATCCAATTGTTACCTTCTTTAATGAACACTATAGAGTAAAGACGATATATGTTGTTCCAAAGTTGCGATTCTCTGTTCCCCAGTTGCTTTGTAACTATTCAGCCGCTGGTGGGAAGAGCGAGAATCGGCGAAATGACGTGGCCGATAACCCCTCAATGAGCCGGTGGGGTTTCACCATTGCTCGTGCCATAGGGTTATTGCAAAAAAGACAGTATCTCGCTATGGTGATCTTATGAACATTACGGCCCTACTCCACCGGAAGAAGGCAAGGATATACTGTATTGGCATTAAGGGAACCGGGATGTGCGCCCTGGCAGAACTCTTACACCACGCAGGGTTCTCGGTTTCCGGATCCGACCGGGCAGAAGTCTTCTATACAGATCAGATCCTCAAAACCCTGGGAATCCCCTACCGTGAATCGTTTGATCCCCATCATCTGCCCCAGGATACCGAGCTCGTCATTTATTCTGCAGCGTATTCCCCGGAAACAAACCCAGAACTCGCCGAAGCCCACGCCCGGGGACTTCCGGTGCTCAAGTATACCGATGCCCTGGGAGCCTATTCCGCGGGTTTTGACGCCTCAGGGATTGCCGGGGTTCACGGGAAGACCACTACCACTGCTATGGCCGGAGCCTTGATCCGGGGTGCGGGCTTGCCTGCGCAAATCCTTGCAGGCAGTGCGGTGGGCGCGTTTGGGGGGCGTTCCACCCTTACCCTGGGAAACAAGTACTTAGTCGCAGAGACCTGCGAGTATCGCCGGCATTTTCTTGCCTTTCATCCTCGGCGTATCGTGTTGACCAGTGTTGAATCGGATCATCAGGATTATTATCCTACCTACGAGTCAATCCGGGATGCTTTTCTGGAATATGGCCGAAAACTGCCTTGTGAGGGGGAGTTCATCTATTGTGCAGATGATCCCGGAGCCGCAGAGGTAGCCAAGATACTTGAACAGGAACCCCACGGGGAACACAGGCGCTTCATTCCTTATGGGTTTACGGCGCAAGGACCGTTTCGTATCCAATCATACACGCTTGGGGAGGAACAGGCCCTGATGGTTGTGGCAGGTTTTCCTGATCCGTTATCCATTAGGATTCCTGGACGGCATAGCGCCTTGAACGCAGCCGGGGCCTTGGCTTTGACCGATGCCTTGGTAAAGACCGAAACCCCTGGGGGCTGGCAGCAGGCCCAGTGGGATGGGGCACGTCAGAGTCTGGCAGGCTTTACCGGCAGCAAGCGTCGATCTGAAATCTTAGGCGAAGCAGGGGGGATCCTCTTTATGGATGATTATGGCCATCACCCCACTGCGGTACGTTCAACCTTAGCAGGACTCAAGGAGTTTTATCCCCAGCGTCGGCTGGTCTTGAGCTTCATGTCCCATACCTATACCCGAACCGCTTCTCTGCTTGATAGGTTTTCCTGTTGTTTTGAAAACGCAGATATAACGGTACTCCATAAGATTTATGCGTCTGCCCGGGAATCTTCCCTCTGTGGGATAAGTGGGGAAACCCTCTTTGCCAAAACCAAGGCCCATCAGGACGAGGTGTACTATGTAGCGGAGCCGCTGGATGCAGTAGCGCTACTGCATAAACTGCTCCGTCCGGGGGATTTGTTTATTACGATGGGTGCCGGGGATAACTGGAAGCTCGGCCAGGCCCTGTTTACCCAGGCCGGTGGGGTATTGCCGTGAAAAGTATGACGGGCTATGGTTACCATGAAGTGGAGGACCCTGATTTTTCGGTTTCTGTGGAGATTAAGAGCTATAACAGCCGTTTCCTTGAGCTTCTGGTCAATCTTCCCCCCTATCTTTCAGCCTTGGAGCCGGATATCCGAAGCTCCCTGATCCGGTGGTGTAAGCGGGGAAAGGTAGAAATCACCATACGTTTTAAAGAACATAATGCCCCCTTTTCGGTTTCAGTAAACCGGGCCGTAGCAGAAGCCTATAAGGACGCCCTGGCGGTGTTAGGGGAGATATTTCACTGCGATGAGCAGCCCAGTCTTGGATTGGTACTTGGCTTGGAAGGGGTCTTGGGAATAGAAAAAAAACGGGATGATACCAGGTATTGGAAACGGATAGAACCGGTTTTACAGACTACGGCAGCGCAGTTTGACGCGGCCCGAGACCGGGAAGGAAAACGAACCGAGGAAGATATTCTTTCTCATCTGGCAACGTTGGAGGCTTCGGTTAAACTCGTCGCTTCCTATGTACCTGCCTTGGAGGCATCAATTCAAGAGACCATCCGCAGCCGTTTTATGGAGCTTTTGAGAAGTAGTGGTGTATCTCCTGAGGATACGCTGGGGAGTGCTTCTTCTGGAGGGTTTGTTCAGGGTACCAGCTTGGATAATCGGATCCTGGCAGAGACCGCGGTACTGGTGATGAAGTACACGATTGCCGAAGAACTTGCCCGGTTGAGCGCACACCTGGGAGAATTTCGCTCTGAAGTAGCACAAAATCCCAGTCCTGGTAAGAAACTGGACTTTCTCTGCCAGGAAATAAACCGGGAGGTCAATACCATTGGTTCTAAAAGCCCTATTCTGGAGGTAAGTCGTGCCGTGGTAGCCATGAAAGATGCTCTGGAAAACATCCGGGAACAGCTGCGCAATGTGGAATAGGGGGCATTATGTATATGTATATTAAGGAAGCCTGGTGGATCGTACTGAACTGTTACATAAAATAAGCACGTTTCCCTTGATTGCCTCGGTATTGGCAGAGCATCTGGTATCCGGGGATTTCCGCTCGATATTTAAAGGCCAGGGAATTGAGGCGGATGAGGTCCGGCATTACGAGCGCGGGGATGATGTGCGGACGATTGATTGGAACGTGAGCGCCCGTTTTGGAACCCCCTATGTCAAACTGTACCGAGAAGAACGGGAAATGACGGTGTTTCTGGTTCTGGATTGTTCTGCATCCATGCACTGCGGCAGCACTCTGATGAGCCGGTATGATCAGGGGCTTTTGTGTGCAAGCCTGATCGCGTTTTCTGGAGAAAAGGCAGGCCAACGGGTGGGTGCGTTATTTTTTGACCGGGAAATCACCAAAGTCTTCCCGCCCAGGAAGGGACGGGTCCATATTATGGCCATGATAAGCAGCGCCCTTGGAATGAATCCTCGGGTACAAGGAAGCGATCTCAGAGCAGCTCTGGTAGGCTTGGGCAGATTCCTCAAACGGCGGAGCCTGGTGGTGGTGATTTCGGATTTTTTTAGTGTCCATTGGGAGCAGGAACTAGGAAACCTCTGCCGTAAGCATGATGTGATTGCCTTAAGGATAGAAGACCCCTTGGATACGGTTATGGCCGGAATGGGGCTTATCTCCCTGGAAGATCCGGAAACCAGGATTACCTATCAGGTACCGGCTTCTTTCCCTGGGTTCTGTTCTACCTGGTCTGCATGGCATGAGCAGAAACGCAGCGCATGGCAGAGAATCTGCCGGACTTCTGGGGCTGGATTCATGGATATATCCACAGCTGAAGATGCTCCTGCTAAACTTATCCGTTTCTTTGGGAGCCGAGGCATTTCCCGTAGACCTAGGGTATCGTAAAAGGATTTGCCATGAAGGTGCACGTATGGATTTTCTCTGTTTTCTCATGGTTTTTGCTTGTGGCGCCTGAGGCCGGATTCTCCCAAATAAGTTCCACGTTTCAAGGAGTAGTCCAACCGGCTAGTCCCTATCTCATACCCCAAACCGTTTTTGTGGGGGATCGAGGTCGCTTGGTGGTACCCCTGGGGCCTGTATCCCCGGATTTTCAGCCCTTTATCGTGGAAGAAGTGGCGGGTAAAGGGGAGCATCGGCAAGGAGGAATTCCAGGGGCCACCAAAAACCCAGAGGTGATCATCCAACGGATTGAACTTGAAAACCGCGAGGGTCATGCCCGGTTGCTCATTGATCTGGTGGCCTATACTCCTGGTCTCGTTGTCTTGCCGGAACTGGCTATTCCAGAACTGCAATCCCGAGGGCTTTCCACCGCGGGTTTGCACGTACCGATTGCTTCCTTGCTTGATCAAGAGGGTTTAGTGCTTTCAGGCCCCTTTTCCCCTCTGGCGATTCCGGGTACCGGACTGCTCGTATACGGAACCAGCATAGGAATCTTGGCGCTCCTTTTCGGCGGAATCGGTATCAGGTTCTGGGGTAAGGAGCATTTGAAGAATTTACAGGAACGGCTCAGGCGACGACGGCTCATCAGGGCCATGAAGCGGCTCCTTGGGAACCTACAAAAGAATCTAGGGAATGAAGCCCCTGGGGAGATCCTTAGCCGTTTATCCAAGGAATTCAGAGGTCTCTTGAGCCTCTTTACCGGAATGCCCTGTCAGGCTATGGACGCAGGAGAACTAAACGTTCTGTCGCACCTCGTGCCCCAGGACCCTGAAAGACCGGATACCGCAGCACGGGCTGAAGCCGGCTACGCAATCGTTTCCGGGCATTTTCTTTGCCGGGTCTTCCGCCGTTGTGATACCCTGCGCTTCAGCGGAATCCCCATAAACCAACAAGAACTGCTGGGTATTCTGGAGGAACTGCAAGGGTTTACCGATACCCTGGCTCGAGCCGATAAAGAACAGAACCTCCTCCGTCTGAAGGTGAAGCGTGCGGCATGAATATAGGCTTTGAACACCCATCCCTGATCCTTTTGGGAGTACTGATCATGATCCTGGGCTTCTGCCTGTCTCGCTTTTTCAGAGACAGGTACACCGTGCAGATCCCCTTGGGCGCCCCGGGGGACATCCCTTTTAAGCCGCCCCAGAAACTCAACTGGTTCATATACCTGGTCCGGGGCATGGAATATACCGGTATCTTCTTGTTGTTTATAACCGCGGCAGGTCCTTTGCTTATCTCCACTGAAACCGTATGGCTCAACCGAGGCGCGGATATCATTTTTGTAGTGGATGTGAGTCCCAGTATGGCAGCCCAGGATATGGAACATCAGAACCGCTTTGATGCGGCCCGAGATCTGGTTCGTACCTTTGGGGCGAACCGTCCTTCTGACGCCCTGGGTCTTGTGGCGGTAGGAGATGACGCTGCCCTCATCCTCCCCCCAACGATTGATCGGGTCAGCCTCTTTTCCCGGCTTGAAACTCTGTACATCGGCGAATTAGGGGATGGTACTGCCCTGGGTATGGGTCTTGCCATTGCCGCCCTGCATCTCAAGGATTCCACTGCTCCCCATAAAGCAGTGGTGCTCATCACCGATGGGGAGAACAACGCAGGGGCTTTGCATCCAGAGACTGCTGCGGCCCTGTTGCCGGAACTGGGGGCATCTCTTTGGGTCATCGGGGTGGGAAGTGGAGGGGAAGTACCCATTACGTACGTGGATCCGCTCACCAAGATACGCCGAACCGGAACCTTTGATTCCCGGTTTGATCCGGAAACCCTCAAAGCCATTGCCCGGAAAGGGGAAGGGACATATATCCCGGCCCCTTCAGCGGAAGCCTTTACGCAAGCCTTCTCCTATATCAACAAACAAGAAATGACCATAGGCCGTTCAGGAACCGTGGTCCAAACTAAGGGCTTCCAGGGGATCGGTATCATAGCCGCCTTAGTCATGCTCGGCCTGGGTGGGTTTATTCGCCGGTATGGGGGCAGGGCTTTTTTATGAGTTTTGATACGCCCCAGGTCTTTATCGGGTTTGTGCTGTATCTCCCCCTGATCATCCTTGAGGTTGTGCATCATTATAGACGCAAGCCCTTTCTTGAGGCTTTTATTTCCGCGACCTGCTCCTCTGGGGACCCCCTCTACCGGCAGGGTCTGTACAGGGACTTCCAGCGTCGAGCAGTTGGGATTTCCCTGCTTTGGGGAATTTTTTTTGCCTGTCTCATCATCGCTCTGGCAGGTCCCCGATGGGGAAAGCGGATGGTGATGGAATACCGCCGGGGAGTGGATGTGGTATTCGCCCTGGATCTTTCCCGCAGCATGGAAGTCAGGGATATACCTCCTCCGGAAGGGACGTCCCGGCTTTCCCGGGCCCTCAGTATCGCCCAAGAAACTGCAGGGGCTGCAGGAGAAATCCGTCTGGGAGCAGCCATTGGCAAAGGCCGAGGGGTGCTTGCGGTTCCCTTAACCTACGACACCGGGGTGCTGGTGAGTTTTCTCGAAGGACTTTCCAGTTCAGCGATTACCGGCCAGGGAACTAACCTGGAAACCCTGATCGATGCGGCTGCCGGGGCCTTTCAGGATGGGTTTCCTACGAGCAGGGAGATTATCCTGTTTTCCGATGGGGAGACCCTTTCGGGTTCCCTCTTCACGGCGAGCGACCGGGTCTTGCATAAGGGGGTGAGGATAAGCGCTGTAGGACTGGGGACTGAACAAGGCGGGCCGGTCCCATACACACTTCCTTTTACTCAGGAACAAGCCCAGGAAGAGGTCCCCTTGAGTTACCGGCGCAGCGACAACTTACAGCGTGTTGCAGAACGGACTGGAGGGGTCTATATAGATGGAAACCGGGAAGATGCGGCGAGCGTGCTCTTGGACCATATCCGCTCTTACGGGCTTGAGTCAGGGATGCAGGGCCATCATCTGGAAGCCCAAGCGCGTTGGCGGGTGTTTGTCATAGCCGCACTTATATCCTTGGGGCTGGTAAAAGTACTAAGTATAAGGAGGCGAAACCATCGGTAAGCAGCAACGTAGGGTGGGATTTTTGTTTTGGGGTATTATGAGTACCGCGCTGCTCCTTGTAGCCTGTTCGTGCGAAGGACCCATAGCCCAGATTGCCCATTTGAGGGAGAACATTCAGGGAACCCTGCTTATCATGGAGGGAAATTTCTTCAATTCCCGGAACCGGTACACCCAAGCCATAAGTTCTTACTTAAAGGCCTTGAAGTATGCCGAAGCCCGGCCCTATGCGGAATTTGGATTGGGAACCGCGTATTTTTCCTTGGACGAGGGGGCCGTTGCATTGAAGCGTTTCGCGGCAGCAATAGAAGCCCTTGATGCTCTGCCCAAAGGAGCTTCTCCTGAATTGGTATACCGGATTCATTTCAATAGCGGGGTGGTACGGTTTAAGGAAGGAGATTATACTGGGGCTGTGGCAGCTTTTAGACAAGCCCTCAAGATCGACGGCAGCCGGATCGAAGCGAAACAGAACCTAGAATTAAGCCTCTTGGCCTTAGCTCGAGGGAACAACACGTCTGCAGTTTCTTCACCGGAGGGCGGAGAAGCAGATACCAAGGCCGGTGTTTCTGCCCTGTTTGAGTACATCCATCAAAAGGAACAAAACCAATGGAGAAGCCGGGAATGGATCGAAACAGTTCCCATTACAGGACCGGATTATTGAACAGGAAAAAGGGGGAACTGCTGTTATGCGTACTCATCCTGGTTCCGTACCTGGGTGCCCAGGAAGCGGGAGACGAGAACCTTGAGCCGGGTATCCAGGTTCTGACGGTGGAATTGTACTCCCATCCTGAAGTGCCCCTGGTGAATACCAGCTGGGTACTGGGGCTTTTGGTGGATTACCCGGTCTCCAGGGATATTGCGGTTCATCGCCCACCTCTGCCGGGAACCCTCACCTTGGAAAGTATCCGTACCAGGCCCCATAGAACTGGAATAGGCGCTGAATCCGGGAACGTCCAGACTATGGTCGAATTCTGGTTCATTCCCCATAGGGTAGGACCCCTTACCTTGGGGTCTTTTGAGATTATTACTCCAGATAAACGCTATGTAACCGAGCCTCGTTCCTGGAATATCCAAGGAGAAGAAAAAAGGGAGTATCTGCCTGTTTGTTCCTGGGTTAATCCGCCCAAATCCCTTCAGATCGGAGAACGGGGAATCGCTGCTCTCAGACTTATGGATTGGGATCCGCAGAAACCCTGGCCTGATGCCGGGTTGTTTCTGAAGGAACTGCCGGAAGGGGCGCTCCTTGAAGCAGAGCCGTTACGCGGCCACGACCAGGAACAGGGCATCGTCCTACGGCTTGGGATCATTCCCTTGAAAGGCCCGGAATTTACCTTCATGCCTGTGCGGGTAGTGCATGAAGGGTGTAGACTGGAGATTCCCGAATTCCGGGTACAGATTACCCCTGGGGTGTATCCATCCTTCCCAGACCCCAAGGCAGCGGAAACGCTCCCACTCGTCGCGGCTCGTCCCGATACCTCGCCCCTTCCTTTTCCACGGGCTGTTCCCCAGGTGTTCCCCTGGTTCCGTGTTGATTACGAACAGGCCTTGGACCCCATCCAAAGCCTCTGGAACCAGGGAAAGATCGCAGAAGCTTTGGGAGCAATGCGCCGGAACGAACGGGAAAACCTCGCGGGCCCTTGTTTTGCCCTGCTCCGCCAGGAAGCGGAACAGACCCTGGGACTTCCCCTTACCCAAGATGAACCCTGGAGACCGCTCAAACTATACCGCCTGCTCTTAACCATGAGCCTTGGCGTGCTCATATTTGCCCTTACCGCGGTGCTCCTTAGGTTTGGACGGAGAAAACACGGGTTCGTAACTTCCCCTACCTTTCAAGGTTATACAGGTATTAGGATCTTGCTGATCTTTGGTGTAGGGCTGTTGATGTTTGCTCTGGCCGGTCTTGGAGCGTTTCACCGGGGCAAAGCTACCGGACAGGGAGTACTCAGGGCTGCGCTGGCTTACCGGGTACCTGAGGACGGCGGAGGGATAAGCGCCTCCTTTAGTGAAGGCCAGCCAGTACAGATCCGTGCCGTATCGGATTTCTGGGTCTATGTGGAATCGTTTGACGGCAGACTAGGATGGGTAGCCCGGGATAAATTGATTTGGTATTAGGGAGTGGAGATGGATTTTGGGGATATTCTGGATGCGTGGGAAAAGCAGACTGCTCAAGCCGTGGGGAACAGGCGGAAGCATCCCCCGTCACCCAAACCACTTGAGCAGAGGCAGCCCAAACATCACCCAAAACCTCATCCCCTTACCACCTGGCTGCGGTTCCATGAGGTCTACGATAAGGATGCAGACATGGATGAAGCGCAAGAACACCCGGGGGAACGCCGCCGCCGGCTGCTTCATACCAAAGCTGATGCAATTATCGACCTCCATAGGCTTACCCGGGATGAGGCGTGGAATGCCCTGGAATACTTTTTTACCCACAGCAGACAGCAGGGTTTTGAAAAGGTCCTCATTGTCCACGGCAAGGGAAACCATTCTGGGAATATGTCAGTGTTGAAGCAGGTGGTGAAAACCTTTATAGAAACCTGTCCTTTTGCCGGTGAAAGCGGTCATGGCAGCCCCTCAGGAGGGGGTACCGGTGTTACCTGGGTATTGCTTAAGAACAAGAAAAACCCATAAGTATATGGTATACTAATCTTATGGACACATCGGATCCCCGGGTTGCAGAGAATTTCACTGAATTGGCCCGTACCCTGGCAAACATTAATGACGGTGAACTCATCGAATCCTTTCTGCGCTGTATCTTGACCCCTGCAGAAACGGCGGATATTGCCTCCCGCTGGGCCTTGGTTAAAGCGTTGGGGGATAATATCCCCCAGCGGGAAATCGCAAGAAATCTCGGTATCTCCCTTTGTAAAATCACCAGAGGTTCCCGGGAACTCAAAAAGCCTAACTCTGCGTTTGAACGTATCCTGGCCCTGTTAAAACCAAACCCCTAAGCGTCAGGATATACCTCGTTTACTTAGAGGAAGTGTCTACAAAGTATGATGCGATAAAAGCCGGCTAAAGACTAAGCAGATTGGGTAAAAAACTCAAGAAAAGCGGTTAACGCTGGTTTTGAGGGAAACAATCCCTGAAAAAAGGAAGCGCTTCCACCGCCCCGACCACCCTGGGCCTCCATCGGTTTCTTGAGGATATCCCGGATATCAAACCCAGGAGCAGAACAGAAAGCGGCAAATTTATGATCTTGGAGAGACGCCAGCAGGATAAGCGCGGTACTCAGCTTTTGAGCAGTCCGGCCAATGGTGAGTACCGTATCTATACTGGTATGGGGGAATGTTTCAACCAGGATGGCTCCCTCTCCGGTATAATGAAGCAGGTCTGCTTTACTCAGTAAGGCTTCTGCCTTGAATCGGGCATTTTCTTCTTCCAGCGTTTTCACCCGGGATTCTAACTTGCCGGTCTTTTCTACCAGGGCCAGGACCCCTTTGCCGGTTTCGGCTACCGGAACTTTGAGGAGCCGAGAAATGAGGTCCCCTTGCTTTCTCAACAGGCGGCTGTCCACAAGGACTCGACGCCCGGCAATAAACGTCAGCCTGGTCATACCCTTATATTTTTCCGCGCTTAAGATGCGAAGCATCCCGATGTACCCGGTAGCACTGAGATGGGTCCCGCAGCAAGGCGAAAAGTCCTGACCCTGGATTTCCACCACTCGGATCACCTCCTCCCCTTGGGGCGGAACCTTACGCAAAGGAAAGCGCTCCAATACCTCTGGGGGGCAATGGTGGATGATCACCGAGTAGTTTGCTTCGATGGCCAAGGCCACTGCATCCTCGACGGTAATGAGGCTCGCTTCGGAAAAATCCCGGGTATCCACATCAATGGTACAGAGGACTTCCCCCAAGTGCATGGAAACCGTGGGCTTTCCGGTCAAACGAAGGATGGTTCCAGACAACAAATGCTGGGCAGTATGCTGGACCGTGAGATCCCAACGACGCAGGGCATCCAAAACCAGTTCCGCAGGGCCGATACGCAGATGAGCCCCCTCAACAGGGCTTACCAGATGGAGGATCTCCTGCCCCTTCTCCTGCACATCAACCAGAGGAATCCCATTAATGCTTCCCCGGTCACTGCTCTGGCCCCCTCCTTCAGGATAGAAGATGGTCTTATCCAGGATAACCGCGATCTGGTCATTAAAAGGGCGTAGGTCTTGGATTTCCGCACGGTAGGGTTCAGGGCCGCTGAAGTGGTAATAAGCTCTTTCGGTTTGCATAGGTCCAGTATTACCAGAAAACACCGGCATGTAAAGGAGGCGCATTGCCTCATAATTAATCTAACCCACTGGCTTGAGATAACTTGCGCTATGGTGGCATGGGGAGCTGAGGTCTAATCGGTCGATAAGGTAGTTGAGGGTGTGTTCGAAAGAGCCTGGTATGAGTTGTTCTGTAAGATTTACGGTAAGAAACAATCCCTGATGTGCAATGACCTTGATATAATTTGTAAGATAAGGTACTCTACCTATAAAAGGAGTTTTAGATGGAAATTACCAAAGAGGCAATAATGGAAAATATAAATGAACCAAAAATACTTGAGGATTTATATCAATCCAATAAAAAAGCTTTTTCCGAAATTATTAAAACTATGTACGATCATGATTCCAGTCTGATCATAAAATATTGGTATACACGATTATTTTATAAATCGCCGGATAAGAAAAAAAGTACAACAAAATATATATTTACCACATGTTTAATTATTTTTACCTGGTTGCCGGTTCGACTTATATTTGTAAAATATTTTGAGAACATTGATTACCTGATAAAGATGATACCTATAATTTTTTCAGTAGCGCTATCTTTGTTTTTTTTATTTGGCAACATAAAAATTAAAAATGTACTGCTAACTATTTCTATGAATCTTATTGTATATATTTATTTGATTATCTTGCCCAATAAGGAAAATTCACAATCCTTAACTAACATATTCTATTTCTCTTTTGTGATAGTATGGTTTTTTATATTGCTTGCCCAATCAAACTATACAATTAGAAAATTGGATTATGGTATTTTTCTTGAAAAGACAGGTGAAACGATAATCTGGTCAACAATATTTATCATAGGTGGCAGTATTATTGTTTGGTTATCATTGGCCCTGTTTCATGCTATAGGAATAGATGCCCATACTTTTTATCTTAAGAATATTGTACCATTAGGACTTGTGGCCTCTCCATTTGTGTCATTATTGGTTATCGATAAAATTGATAGAATTAAGTTATCGATAATAATCGCAAATATATTTTTACCATTAATTTTAGTGTCTCTTGCTGTTTTTGGAATAATATCGATATTTACCGAAGCAAAACCTTATGAAGAAAGAGATATATTTATTATATATAATATTATGATGGTAATTGTTATCTGTGTTTTAATATTCACAAGTATTAATGGCATAAATAATAAAATTATCGAGATTTGTTCTTATATTTTGCCAATCGTTACTATAATTCTTGATATAATTACTATTTCGGCAGTTATATATAGATTAAATAAATATGGTATAACACCAAACAAAATAACATTGCTCGGAACAAATATAATAATGTTAGGACATTTAATATATATGTCATTCTTAAGAATAAAGAATAAAATAGAAATGAATACAGCGTATTTGCCATTGTATTTTGTATGGGCAATTTGTGTTGTGTTTATATTTCCATTTATATTCAAAATGGCTTAAATTCAAAAGCAAGGGCACTACGCATAACGAGGCTGTCGAATTAATCCTTATGCACGATGCAATACAATAACCACTGGATGTTTACTTTTATCCGGGCAAACTCCGCTATCTCGTTCCATTCATTCGCCTGTGCCATGACCGCCAGCAGGGTTATCATTACAACGTCCGACAACAGATGTTCCCCATAGGGTTCAAACCGCGTGTCTTCCAGGGTTTCCAGTTCCTCCCGCAGTTCTATGAGGGGGGTCTATACGACGTGTTCGATGATGATGAGGCCGGTTTCTCCCCTCAGCTCTTTGATTTCGATTATTTTTGCGCTTTTTTTGGCCATGTTCCTCTCCCGATGGAGAGTATACCACATCAGGGGAACGGGGGGAATTTCTATGCGTTTATCCTGATCCTGACCGTGCCTCCCTTGAACACGACACTTCTTCATGGTATTGTCATAATCAACAATGGGGGTTCGTCAGCGGGATTGTTAAAACCCCTTTTTTGAAGGAGTGAACTTATGAAGACGAAATTGTGGAAGCCCCTCCTGGGTCTTGTCCTCGTGGCGGGCTATTTTGCGTCCTGTGGCGATGAATCGGTAAACCATTTATCCGATACCTATCTCAATGTATCCTATGAGGCTCATGACCTGCAAAAGCTGGATATCAAATACCCAAAGGAGCCCGACCTCATTACCGAACCCCTCAACGCGGTGTTGTTCATCCACGGCGGCAGTTGGATTGGGGGCGACAAAGGTGAGTATCAGGTGTTTATTGACGCCCTGGGCGCAAATTCGGGCTGGGT
>JAISBK010000014.1 GCA_031266255.1 Treponema sp. | reverse complement strand
TACCACATGCCCGTTCAATAATATTAAGATGTCCCAGGGTAGGAGGATCAAAGGATCCAGGAAAGACAGCCTTCAGCATGGTAAAAGTATAGAACAGGTATACGGGGAAGTCAAGAAACCGTTGTTCTGCTGCAGCAATTTAACATTTTCTATTGATAAGGCAATAAAACCTAAGGTATAATGGACCCAATCTGATAAGGATATTCTCTATATCACTTGTCAAAAGGAGGATGTGGTTTTCATGAAGAAGCGTAATTGGTTTGTATCGGGAATATCGGCGTCCTTGCTGATATTCGGGTTGTTTATGTTCGCGGGATGCCCTAGTACTACTGCCAAGCAACCCTCCAATGATCCGTTTGTTGCGGTAAGAAGTCTCATTAAGGAGGCGGAGTTCTACAAGAGCAACGATTATTTTACCGTACAAGTCAGCGACACCGGAGACGGTTCCGATGTAGCAGACCTGTCCAAACCTTGGGTTACCAGGCAGGAGATGAACGCCCTTGAGGATACCTTGATGGCCGCAAAGGAGATGTCCAACGATGAGGATGCGCCAAGGGTTGCCGGGGCTTTGGAAGCGGCGTTAGCAACGTTCAAGGCAGCGATAAAAGCGGATGGTTCTGACCCCTATTTCCGGGGCAATCCCGGGGAGGGTATTCCCTATCTTACTTCTTCTCAAGTAACCCTCAACGCCGGAACCCCCGAGATTGGGGACTCCTGGACCACAGAGGTGGGGACTACCGAGGCAAACTACGCCTCTTTTAATGACGGCAAATTGCACCGGTGGCGGGCCAACGAAGGGCGGCTCCCCTGGACCGGCAACGATGGTGATGTGGAGGTTATAGCGAATCCTTTCACAGGTGAATCGGGCGGCCTAATCAAGGTTCATGCCTATCATAATCCGGCGCTTAGCGGAAGGAGTTTCGGCGGATTCGGCATAAGGGCGCCGCTGACTCAAGCGGTAACCGTGAACAACGCCACCTTCATCGAATTTGACCTTTACTATCCCCTGAGTGCCGCAGGAAAATGGATGAGGATGGGTCTCTGGTCGACCGACACGGGTGGCGAAGGAAATCAAAGCGGCAACGGCAGTAATGGAAGCGGTAAAGCCGTACCCTATATCCGAACCGAAAATCTGAGCGCCATCAATAACCTGAATCCGGATTGGATTGACCGGTATGAAGACGAGACCTGGTCAAAGCAGCATGTCAGAATAGCGTCCGCAGCCAACGGGACCTGGAACTACCTCAATATTGATTTTGAAACCGAAACCGGTGCGGTAGTTGACGGCGACGTACTCATGGTCGGCAATATCAAAATAACCAAGCCGGATCCGAACGGAATAGCTATCCCCCTCGTGGATGAGGACACGGAAGGTTCGGAAAAAGAAGGCCAGGCCGATGTTCTCTCAATCAGGGGCAAGTATAACGAACAGAACGGCTTATTTATGGTGGGCGCCATCGGGACAGGAGCGGTTGAGCAAGACTCGGTACGGGCCAATCATTACGAAATTTTCGTAGACGGTAACAACCTCAAGGCGGAAAGCGTACATCAGAAGTATCCCTCATGGCTTGCCAGCAGGGATACCGGTTTTACCAGCTGGAGCGGGACTGCGGGCGAAAGCGCTCTGGACGAGTACCGCTTCCCGACCGCCTCATATCAGGCTATTCGGGACTCCCATTTCACCGGTGAACCAGCAGGAGGCTTCAAGAACCACGGTCATGTCCTGGCTTGGTACAACCAGGCGCCGGTTTGGATGCGGCAGATGATACCAGAACACCTTGATATGACCTGGAACGCCGACGGTAAATTCTATGCCTACGGCAACAGCGCAGCAGGGCCGTTCTGGCGGGTGAAAAAGGAAGACGCCCGGCGGGTGTACTTTAACCACATCACGTACGAACTCCGGCATTTTATGACCGCCGACAAGAAGTACGGTTCCAGTGAAGAGCGGGGGATTATTCCCTTCCATTCCTTTGATGTGCTTAACGAGGAAATCCACGAAAGCCGGCACAGCACCCTTATCGCGCAAACCCCGAACGGATGGAAGTCCGGCCTTAAGAGCATCTCCTGGCTTGCGGCTATGACGGACGATGATTTCGATGATCTGCGTCAGCATTACATCTACCTGATCTTCAAGTACGCCCACATCGCCGTACCCAACGCCCAGATGGCGGCGAAGTTCAAGGCGAATTATGCCAACCTGCCCGAATACATGAAGCTTGACCTCCATGATCGCGTCGGAACCGATGGTACGCCTGGTAACATTGACGCTTATGTTATGGCGAATCCTCCCCGCCTGACGTACAACGATTACGGCATCGCTACCTGGTCCAAGGCAAAGATGGCCTACAACATGATCAAGGAATTGAACACCCTGTGGCAGACGGACGAACTGTACGACGACCGGCCCCTAATCGAAGTCATGGGCATCCAGGGGCACGACTCTATTGGCCGCACCCTGGCCAGCGACAACCAGCGCGCAATCGCCCTGTACGCCGGCCTGGTTGATCAGGGCCTGTTGAGCGGCATAGCGTATTCAGAGCTTGACCTTAAGATACCCGAATCCGCGCCCGGCGGCGGAGCGACCGCACCCGCGGTCATGAACCAAAAACAGGCCGACGCCCTTGGGTATCAGTACGCCCTGCTCTACAAGATGTTCTCCAAATACGCGGTGTATATCGACCACATCATAAGCTGGGGCTTATCCGGCTCCGGCTGGCAAGGCAGTTATGTGCTCTTTAACAGCCTTCAACATGCGAACCAGGGCTATTACGGCGTGATGGACCCGGACAAATTCATCCTGGGACATTCGTACCTGGACGCTTATTTTGAAGGAGAATACGCCAAAGTTCAGTCTGATTATGTACCGCAGTTCTAATAGTTTAGTTGCTCTTACGGTAAACGCGTAAGGTTCCAAGGCTGTCCGGAATTCCGGATAGCCTTTTTGTATGCAGAGCTTAAACCGGAAACCGGTGCCCTAAACATAATTCCGCATTTTTTCCGGTTTCTGCTGTATGATTTTTCTATTTTCTTTCATTTGAATATTAATAATAGGAGGTGATCCACAAAGTATGATGAGCCTTAAACGAAGCCGTAATTGAGGTAAAAAAATGCCATTGCAAACGCTTTCCCGTGGTTGAATAACTTCTTGGAAAAACAACAGGTCCTCCGAAATACCCGCCTGCTATTAAACAGGCTCTTACCAGTGGCTCCCCCAGGTTTACTGATACATAATGACGTAGGGCCGGGGATTGAGTTCATAAACTTGCTTGGGGGTGAGTAGCGGGTTGTCGTATCCGGCTCCGGGAATACCGAAGTTATAGAACAGTTTGAAACCCTTAACCGGCATATTCCCAGCCTGGGCATTAAACGCATAGGAATCCCGTTTTAGATGAGGCGCCCCAAAACCATCCGCGCAGTGTACCAGCCGGACCCGCTGAAAGTTGGCCCGTACCTGTTCCCGGTTCTTGATCATCCGCCAATTAAACTGATGGATTACCAACATGCGTTCTCCGGGGATCTGGTTTGCCACCATATAATCTTCCATAGCTTTTTGAGCTTGGTTGATTTCCTCCGCGGTAACCGTACCGATTTCCTGCATGGGCTTGGTGGTCCGCCATTCAGGGTCTAGGGCAAGATGGACATTAGGATAGCGGAGAAAAGGAAACATTCTTTTAATGGAATCCACAGGATTATACCGGCCTATCTGATGATCAATGAAGATCAGCAGATCGTGGCTCAGTCCATAGTTTATATATTTCATCAGCAGTTCTTCATTGATGATACCGATTTCTCCTTGAGGCCATACCGTACCAAAGATAATATAGAAGGCCTTACGCACTCCCCGCCCCCCGCTCACCGCCCGGTATTCCGCTGCCAGTCGGGTGAGACGGGCGTCTAATTCCTCAATGGAGTATCTGCCGAGGATGCCCATGTTCACCGAATTGGGATGTCCATAAAACGCGAGAATATCATTATTGAGGAGGATGGAGATCTCGCGCTCCAGGGGGACCGGTAGTTCTTCTTCCTGAAGAACCCTATAGTTTCCCGGTCTACCAAGGGAACGCACCGTATCCATGAAATACAGGGCAGGGAACCCCGCAGGCTTTTGAGCCTGCACTGCCTGGGCACTTATCGAAAAAGGAAGCATACAAGCTACTACGCCCCACCAAAACAACCTTAAAACTATATCGTTCCAGCGCTTGGAAACGCCCTGCTTCCCTGTCATCATTAGAGTACAGTATAAGAAGAAAAGAAAAAAAATAAAAGGGAGGTTTTTCAAAACCAACTGAGTTCTGAAATTGGCTCCTTTTCTTGTTTACTTCGCATCTGGTATACTCAAGCAATGTTGAGAAGCATGTTTAACAGGAAGCATCTATGAACTGTATTAACAGTACAGACTTTGATTCCTTTTGGCAGGGGCTTAGTCCGCAACAGGAAGATAAGACCCTTATCGCTGCGGTACAGGAGATAATTGCCGCAGTGCGGCGTGAAGGAGATCCCGCAGTCCGGCGTTTTGCCCTTCAGTTTGACAAAGCTTCTCCTGAAACCCTGGAGGTTCCCCTGGAGACCATACAGGCTGCGGGAGAACACCTCAAACAGACTGAACCGGAACTGGTGGCAGCCTTGGAAGTGGCTGTCGGCCATATCCGCGGTTTTGCCCTGCACCAGAAGGCCCAGTGGGTCAATTTTGAATATGCCGCGAGTCCTGGGCTGTTTACGGGTCAACAGGTAGTCCCGGTACAAAGAGCCGCAGTCTATGTCCCGGCAGGACGGTTTCCCCTCATCTCCACGGTGCTCATGGGTCTTATCCCCGCAGAGGTTGCCGGGGTTGAGGAACTCATCGTCAGCACTCCTCCCCTAGAACATGGCCTCCCGGATATCCGCATCATGGCCGCGGCTCATCTGGCCGGAGCAGGACGGGTCTTTGCCATGGGGGGCGCCCAGGCCATTGCTGCCTTGGCCTTGGGTACCCAGACCGTGCCGCGGGTCGATGTCGTCGTTGGTCCTGGTAACAAGTACGTTGCCGCCGCGAAACGACTGCTTTTCGGTGAAGTGGGGATCGATCTGGTGGCCGGTCCTACAGATGTGCTCATCATTGCCGAGGACGCCCCAGACCTTATCGCGGCAGATATGCTGGCCCAGGCCGAACATGATCCGGATGCCCGTGCCCGGGTTTTAGTTCCCAGCGGTACGTTAGCCGACCACGTAGTGCAATGCCTGGAAGCAAGGCTTGCAGGTTTACCTACCGCTTCTATTGCCCAGGCTTCCCTAGATGCAGGGGGACTTATTATCATCTACCGATCCAAAGAAGAGGCTATCCGCATTGCCAATACCATTGCGCCGGAACACCTGGAACTCCAGGTGGCGGATCCGGAATCCTGGGTTCCTGCATTGAGAAATTACGGTTCCTTGTTTATTGGGAAACATGCGGTAGAGGCCCTGGGGGATTACACCGCGGGGATCAACCATACCCTGCCCACCGCAGGGAGCGCCCGGTTTACCGGAGGACTTTCGGTGCGCCATTTCCTCAAGACCCTTACGACCCTTCGCTGTACTCCCGGTCCAGGTTACAACCAAGCCTGCCAAGCTGCGGAACGGATCGCCCGGGCCGAAGGGCTTATGGCCCATGCAGCAAGTGTCTTGAGCCGGATATCCCCCTAGAGCTTACGCTGCTTAGGTAAAGAGGAACCAATAGGATAGGTAATACACCGGCGCGGCCAGGCTCATGGAATCAATGCTATCCAGGACCCCTCCACGACCCGGCATGAGGGTTCCGGAATCTTTTATATTGGCGCTTCTTTTTAAGGCCGATTCGCCCAAGTCTCCCAGACAAGCAGCCACGCCGGATATGAGTCCCAGGAGTATACCGGCGATTACCGAGGGCACCCGGCCTGAACTAAAGGCTTGAGGAATAAAAAAAACCGCCCCTAATCCAACGATGATAGAAGCGGCGAGTCCTCCGATAAAGCCTACAACGCTTTTGTGAGGGCTTACCTGAATGATACCTTGATTCCCCTTGCCCCAGAGCATACCGGTAGCCCAAGCCAGAGAGTCA
Source organism: Treponema sp. (assembly GCA_031266255.1). Classification (GTDB taxonomy): domain Bacteria; phylum Spirochaetota; class Spirochaetia; order Treponematales; family Breznakiellaceae; genus JAIRLU01. The sequence continues at coordinate 6,827 of JAISBK010000014.1, read as the reverse complement.
TTGGCAATCACGATAAGCAGGAACATAAGGAGCACCATGTCTGCATGGGCTAACCAGTTCATCCGAATAATCCAGGACATGAACAGTCCGGGATATACCAGCACCGCACAACCTGCGGCAACCCGGCCTACCGCATCCTTGAGTTTATCTTCCCCGGTAAAAATCCGGGAAACCAAGAGCCAGGAAACCCCTGCCATAAAAGTCCCGGCGATGAAGTTCTGGTTATAGTCAAAACTCACCGCCAAGGTTGTCGCCGCAGGACTTACTGCTCCTAGGAAAGCAGCTTCGAGGGAGCCAAGGGAGCTGTTTTTTTTTCGCAAGAGTTCCGCGAACTCCGCGGCGCCCAGAGCGCTTACCATGATAACCATGAGATTAACCGCGAGATGGTGCTTATAAGGCAGGAAGACCACGATCCCTATCACCAGGGGAAATCCAATCACGAACAGTAAAACCCGTTCTATAAGCTTTTTCATGGTTTGCCTCCCCCAAAACGCCGTTCCCGCTGCTGATACGTGGCGATTGCAGCATACAAATCTCCTTCCGTCCAATCAGGCCAGAGGATATCCGAAAAATAGTATTCCGCATAGGCTCCCTCCCAGAGCAGGAAATTACTGATCCGGTATTCTCCGGCAGTTCGGATGATAAGGTCAGGATCGGGAATATCAGGGTTATCCAGGTTTTGACGGAGCCTTGCTTCGTTTATACTATTTTCGATAAAGTCGGTGGGACCTGCGGTTTCCGGAGCGTCCATAAGGGAAGCAAGCAGACCCCTCACCGCCCGGACTATGGCATCCCGGCCCCCGTAGTTAAGAGCCAAAATAACCTGTAATCCATCAAAAGAACGGGTGTCCTCACTGGCTTCCCTAAGTTCCCGGACAATATCCGCGGGAAGCCCCCCTGGATCTCCTGTATGGCGGATCCGGATCCGGTTTTCCCGGTAAAAATCCAGTTCCGCTTTGAGATGCTGTTTCACCAGTCCCATGATGAACCCCACTTCCTCGGCAGTACGCTTCCAGTTTTCCGTGGAAAAGACATAGAGCGTGAGAAAGGGGATATGCAAGTCACTGGCAGCTTTGACGATCTTTTTTGCCGTTTTGAGACCCTCAAGATGTCCCTGGGTGCGAAGTTGTTTTTTTCTTTGCGCCCAACGACCATTCCCGTCCATAATGATACCAATGTGACGGGGCAGATAGGAACGATCGAGGGCTACTGATGGGGCCATGTATTTCTTTAGACTTCCATTATTTCTTTGGTTTTCTCTTCCAGCGTCTGATTAACCTTACTAATAGAGGAATCCGTAAGTTTCTGCAATTCCAAACTGTTCTTGCTTTCCTGGTCTTCGGTGATGGTTCCCTCTTTAAGCAGCTTCTTAAGCTCCTCGTTACCGTCCCGGCGGATATTCCGCACCGCCACCCGGCTCTGTTCAGCCTGGTTCTTGGCAACCTTGACCAGTTCTTTCCGCCGTTCTTCGGTGAGCGGTGGAATGGCGATGCGTATCACCTTGCCGTCATTACTGGGATTGAGAGAGAGTTCCGATGAACGGATTGCCTTTTCAATCTCTGCAATGAGGCCCTTATCAAAGGGCTGAATCACCACCAGCCGGGCTTCGGGAATGGAAATATTCGCCACCTGGTTCAAGGGGGATTTATCGCCGTAATACTCAATCTTGATCTTATCAAACAAGGACGCCGACGCCCGGCCAGTTCTCAGGGCGGCAAACCCGTCTTTAAGGCTTGCAATGGTTTTTTTCATCCGTTCTTCGGATGCGGTTATAACACTGTGCATAGTTCAGTACGCTCCTCACCCTCCCCCAAGGGAGGGTCTACCACAAATAGGTGCGCTACGCACCCACCTTGAAATACAGGTACTCGACTATCTGTAAGTCCGTTCCAACTTGTTTTCCGCAGTTTGCCAGGGCATGCGCAACGGTGATCTTCTCTTCCTTCACATAGCCCTGTTCCATAAGGCATATATCTGACAGGTACTTGGTAAGTTTGCCCTTGAGGATATTATCCAAGACTGCCGGAGGTTTACCCACCAGTTTTTCATCTCCTTCCAACTGTTTACGGAAAATGATTTCCTGCTCTTGAAGGAAAGTCGGATCGATCTTGGTTCTATCCAAGGCTAAGGGATTAAAGGCCGCCACATGAAGCGCAATACTAAAGGCAAAATCCTGCACATCTTCCCGCTGGAACACCTCCGGTTTATCGGCCCGCAATTTTACCAATACACCGATATTGCCATCACCGTGAATATACTGGGTGAAGTATTCGTTATCCCCTGCGTGAACCACCTTGATCCGCCGGAGGCTCATGTTTTCCCGGATTTTGGTGGCTAAATCGGTCACCAGCCCATGCAATTCCTCATTCGGTTCGGTATAGCCCTTGTCCAAAACCCGGTCAACTATCACTCCACCTAGGGTAGTGAACTCAGGGTTCCGGGCCACAAAATCAGTTTCGCTGGCTAATTCTACCAGGACCGCAGTACGGTCACGAATTTTGATAAAGATCTTGCCTTCATTAGTTGCCCGATCCATCCGTTTTTCTACTGCGGCCAGTCCCTTTTCTTTTAAGCGTTTCTCCGCTTGGTCAAAATCCCCGTCGGTCTCGACTAGGGCGTTTTTACATTCCATCATACCTGCGCCGGTTTTTTCCCGGAGTCGTTTAACATCCGCTGCACTGATTCCCATGATGTACTCCTCTTATTCCTCTTCGTAGACCTTATCCACTTCTACCGGTAATTCCTCTGCCTCATCAGCCGCGGCTGCATGGTCATGGGCGGTGGTTCCAGAAGAGTATGTCTCAATATCTATCTCCCGATCTTCCTCTTTGATGGACACATCGGTCATGATGGCTTCTATGTCCTCGTCATCATCCCCCAAGGTTTCGATGATTTTGAGCCCTACCTCGTTGTCTGCTTCCTGCACGGCGTTGGCGATGATCTGGGTGAACAAGGTGATCGCCCGGATAGCATCGTCATTACCGGGGATGGGGTAATCAATACCCTCGGGATTACAATTGGTGTCCACCACGGCGATGATGGGTATACCCTGGCGTTGGGCCTCGGCTACGGCAATGGCCTCTTTACGGGTATCAATGATAAACAGGATTCCCGGGAGTTCCTTCATCTCCTTGATGCCCCCCAGGTTCTTCTGCAACTTGGATCGCTCCTTGCCAAGGGAAGCGATTTCTTTTTTGGTAAGATTTTCAAAGGTTCCATCTACTTCCATCTTTTCCAGTTTTTTAAGACGAAGCAATGATTTTTTTATCGTAACAAAATTGGTAAGCATACCGCCAAGCCAGCGGTTGTTCACGTAATACATACCGCAGCGTTCGGCTTCTTTCTGAATTGCCTGTTGGGCCTGTTTCTTGGTACCCACAAACATCACCGTCTTACCGCCTGCCACGGTTTTACGGACCACATCATAAGCATCTTTGATCGCCTGAATGGTCTTTTGCAGATCGATGATGTGAATACCGTTCCGTTCCGCGAAGATATACTTTTTCATTCGCGGGTCCCAGCGTTTTACCTGATGGCCGAAATGTACTCCCGACTCAAGCAGGCTTTTCATGGTAACTACTGCCACAATTTCCCCCTGTCTGCCCCCTCAAAAAGCCCGCTTACTACACGGACATTTTGAGGGGGGCCTTCCCTGTATCTCACCGCTTCAAAGCGGCGGAAAATTAGCTATTCCGGGTATCCCAGAAATGCCGTCATATAGGTAAATGACGGTACATCCTTATATCTCTTCATGGTTCATAATGACTCATCATAAGGATATCCATTTTCCTTTAACATGACATAAAACTCATGGATTGGCAAGCCTACGATAGAGCTATAGGATCCCTTGATTTGGGAGATGTAACAACTTGCCAAACCTTGGATTTTGTAGGCCCCGGCGACCCCTTGCCATTCTCCTGTATTGAGGTACCATTCTAGTTCCTGTTCCGAGAGGCCTGCAAAAGACACGAAGCTTACCACGGATCTGCAATCAATGGTATTGTCCCGGCTCTTGCTGTTAAAGAGGGCCACTGCGGTTATCACCTCATGGGAACGGCCTTGTATCTTTAAAAGCATTCGACGGGCGTCCTCTCTATCCCTGGGTTTCCCAAAAATCTCCCCATCTACCGCAATAATTGTATCCGCAGCACAAATCCACGGAGGCGTCCGCCCAGTCAGGAGATCGAGTATTTTATTAACCTTCCGGATCGCTATAGTTTCAGCAATTTTTCGGGGATCCGAAACCCCTTCATAATCTTCAACGATTGGAGCAGGCATGATACTGAAAGGTAGATTCAGGAGACGGAAATACTCCTGCCTTCTTAAAGAACCGGAAGCTAAGATAATAGGTTCCATGTGTTACCGCCTTTCGCATATTCGAGATTTCCTCTCTATTAGGATACAAAGGTATGGATACATGACCTTGCTGTATTTTAAAGAGGGTAATTTCAAACTAATCGAGTTTCACAAGAAGTTCAAGAACCACTAAGCACTGGGCAGGGCATCGGCATTTACTCTGAGAGACTGTTTAATATCTTTTTAGCAACAGCGATATAAACACAAGAACCGTCATTTGCAGGGTGTTATGCATCTTACGTTCGCCGTTTTTCCCAAGTCGTATGAAGCTCATTGTATTTCACCACCTCGACTTCCGCTCCACTAAGTACCCTCAAAACACGGTCAACAATGGGTAATGTTTTGCTATGCCACCGCCGATAAAGTGATTATGATTCATTCGTCCTGGATTCTGGAATTGCCTCTTGGCTATCAAGCAATCTGGAATTCGTAGTATATAAAAAGTAGCGGCAACTATCTGGATTTCACCCGAGTCCTATAACCAACGCTTACCCCTCCCCATGCCCTCAGGCTGGGCCCTGGAAGAGGGGTCGTTTTTCTCATATTCATATTGTTATTCAAACATGGTAATGTTATACTATTTTCATGAAAATAGCACATCCTCATAGGGTAGTGTTGGGGGGCAGGGGATACGCTTCCATTACCTTTTCTCTTCTTCTTAACCATCCCAAGTTCAAGCAGCAGAGGTATGTGTGCAGAGATACAAGAGTATGAGGTAACCTCCTATGAAGAACCGCGAAGAGGATTATTCCTCAGTCATAATGAATTGCACTACGGGGATACGGCACAATCCCAGGGATGCCCGTTCCTATTATAAACGTGGACTTGCTTATAGCCATACCAGGGAGTATACCAAGGCTATAGAAGACTTCTCCATGGTCATACAGATCGATACCAAGTATACCGGGGTGTATACGAACAGGGCAGTGGCGTATAACCATAAAGGTAAGTATGATCTGGCTATCCAGGACTGTACCGAGGCGATCCGCCTTGACCCCAGGGATATAGTTGCCTATACGAACCGGGGAGTTGCCTATGCAATCATGGGTAAGTATGATCTGGCTATCCGAGACTTCACCAAAGCCCTAGAATTCAACCCGCAGTATAGCTTTGCCTATAATAACCGGGGTATTGCGTACAATCATAAAGGAAATTATGAACAGGCTATATGGAACTACACCACTGCCATAGAGCACGATCCTACCTATGTTGCCGCGTATACTAATCGGGGTACGACGTATAACGATATTGGTGAGTATGCGCGGGCAATCAAGGATTTCACTGAGGCGATACGCCTGGCGCCTCAGGATATGATGGCGTATACGAACCGGGCGATTGCCTATAACCATACCGGTGAATATACCCTGGCCATCAAAGATTTCACCCAGGCGATACACCTCAACCCGCAGTATGCACAGGCCTATAATAACCGTGGCTTGGTGTATAACCATCAACAGGAGTATGATCGGGCCATCAAGGACTTCACCAAAGCCATCACGATCAACCCTACCTATGTTGCCGCCTATACGAACCGAGGTGCGGCGTATAACAACGCAGGTGACTATGTCCAAGCCCTTAAGGACTGTACCACGGCAATTAATCTGGATTCCCGGTATGCTCCTGCCTATGCTACCCGAGCCTCGGCGTATAACAACACCAACGAGTATGACCAAGCCATCACGGATTGTACCGAAGCCGTAAGGCTCGATCCTCAGTATGGACCTGCGTATACTACCCGGGGCATTGCCTATGCTAATATCGACCAGCATGACCGGGCTTTAACCGACTATCACAAAGCGCTTGGACTTGACCCCAAGGATGTACGGGCCTATTACAACCGGGGAAAAGCCTATTACCAGCAAGGCGGGTATGACATGGCTATTCAGGACTTTACCATAGCCATAAATCTCGACCCCACCGACGCACGGGTGTATTACAGCCGGGGAGATGCGTATAATCACCGGGGTAACACCCAAGAAGCAAATGCAGACTTTGTTATAGCTAAACGGCTCAAGGCAAAAAGCCGTTAGCATTGGAGCACCGTCCTCCTTCCCTAAGATTGCTCGTCAATACCGGTTGTCAAAGATCCGGGTAGATTTCTTCTCGCTTCGGGGAAGTTCTCCCATTCCCACGGCCTTTGCATGAGGACTCAATCCTATCTGTTCCTTGAAGGCGGTTTCTACGATTTTTTCCAGGGTCTTTATGGCGGCTTTATCCTGCAGGGACGTTTCAAAGAGGAGGTTAAGGATATCCCGGCCATTAAGATGATCGATGATGATCTGGTACTCGCTGGAAACATCCCTTATGGTAGCCAAAACCTCATCTATCCGGCTGGGATAGATAATGGTTCCCTTTACCTTGACCATATCATCAGACCGGCCTATCAGCGTATCGATCCGGGGAAAGTCAAGTCCACAGGGGCAGTCGCCGGCCAGTTCCCTGGTCAAGTCGTGGGTACGGTAACGGATCAA
>JAISBK010000176.1 GCA_031266255.1 Treponema sp. | reverse complement strand
CACCACCCGTGCGGGGGGCGGGGCGCCGCCCCCCCCCCAGGGCCGGAGCACAGCGACACCTTACGCATGCACAAAGTATAACCTAGCTCTTGGAATAAATCAAGTAATTTCGATACAGGCGTTTACGTTTCTGGAGGAAAGGAAGACATGATATATGCCACCTGGTGCTCAGCGTAAACGCCGACGCTCTGGCACATTAGCAGCCGCGGTCTTTTACCTGTTCCTCGTTTCCCCAAACAACCTTACTACATACCACCCGAAATCCAATCGTGCGGCTCGTTCGGGCCGGTATACTGCTCCCCCGATACGTAACCGCTACTTGGTGCTCAAAACTATCCCATCCTCCACCTCGTCTCACCCGTGCCACCCCAGAAACCGCCCCTCGCGGATTATCTCCTCCTCGGGGAATCAGATCCTGATACCATTCTTGACCCCACTCCCGTTCCCCCGTAAGCCAGTTCACCTCATATCTTACGTCCTGTTCCATCTGTCCTCGTCCCTTCTCGCCATACCACGCCAATCCGTGATACCAGTCCCAGCACCATTCCCATACATTACCCCCTATATCATAGAGCCCCAACCTATTAGGCGCTTTCATCCCTACCCGATGCGTACCTCCCTCTCCGTTTTCTCGGTACCACGCCCCAACTCCCAAGCCATCCCCCTCCTTCACCCCCGCATACCGATACTCCCATCCTGTCTCCTCGGGATTCCCCCCGCGAGCCGCAAACTCCCACTCCGCCTCGGTAGGCAACCGATACCCATCCCCATCACCCATCTCCGCCTCATTGCAGATACGTATATCTTTTGATACCCGAATCACCTGCCCCCGATACGTATAGACCGGCAGCTTCCCCATCAACTCACTGTATGCATTGCACCACACAAGGGCATCCCGCCAGTTAATGCAACTTACCGGTTCATATCGGCGCAACCCACTGGGTTCTCCTTGATGATCTCCACTCCCCTCTTTCCCCTTATTCGCAAAACTATAACCATTATGCTGCGCCCATATCCGTACCCAATACCACAGTGCATAAGTCGTCTCGTATTGTGCGATAAAAAAAGGACTCAGTCGTATCTGCCGATCTTTCACAAATACCCCTTCGGTTCCCTGTCCCAGGATAGTTCCTCCTGAAACCGGAATCATTGCCATATAGGGTATCAGTTCCTCTGCTTGGTCATCCACCGACCACGCTGCCGATGATGGATCTCCGCTTACCACGGGCCTCCTCCTCTATATGTTCCGTCAGTTTCCCCTAGTAGGGTACGAGGGGCATGGGGATGGTATATAAAAATAAAACATAAAATACATGAATAACATGGCATAGTAAGCATCTCCACTATTGAGCTTCCTTTCAGTACTGATAAAAGTAATAAGGTGTATAATACATAGTAAAGTTATACGATTGTGGATAAAATCCCATCTGCTGGATACGGTAACATACCATCCTCCTTAAGGATAGGAGATATTATATTTTTTTAGAGGTATCTTAGCAAGAGGGTCTGTGGCTTAAGGTGTACTTTAACTCATTACGCAGAAATAGGAACCCGGATTTTCCCCAGCATAAGCCACTGTTCATGATCTTGTAACACCGAAAAGCCTTCTTTCTGATAAAACGCAATCGCCCCGGTATTGGATTTGCTGACCCCCAGGTGCACCCCCGGACAGTTTCGGCGGTCCAATGCATCCAGGAGGGTATGCATCAGCAGTTTCCCCACTCCCTGGCCTTGTATGGTAGGAAGCAAATCAATGTGTAGATGAGCAGGATAGGAAGACCAGTACCCAGGCTCAGAGGAATCCAGGGACTGGTGGAGTAAGGAGACGAGGTGCTGCTCAAAGGGGGATTTTATGCGTTCCTTGGGGTAAGGCTCTGGGTAGCGACTGCGGAGAGGTGGAAGCCATACCCGTTCCATCCATCGGTTAAAATCCCGGGTCTCTGCCGCGGCCAAGATATATCCTTGGGGAATACCCTGGTCCTCCGCAACAAAACAGAGACTGGGATCATAAAAGAAATAGGGCGCCCCGTAGTACTGACCTAACAACAGAGGATCATGAAAAAGACCGGACGCGTTGTTACCTGCGTCTCCGGTCTTAAGGCATATTGCATACAGGTAAGGAATATCCGACCCACAGGCGGGCCGGATGAAAACTGCCATGCCTTGCTCCAGACTTACCCTTTGACCGCTCCCGCGGCAACCCCTTTGGTGATCTGCTTCCGGAAAACGAGGTAGAAGAGTAACATGGGAATCATACCAATAACCAGGGCCGAGAACTGTTTCCCATAATCCGAAGCCAGGGCCCCTGAAAAGCGGTTAACTCCGACAGGAATGGATTTGATAAGGTCGCTGGAACTGAGGATGTTGATGAGCATAAACTCGTTCCACGTACCGGTAAAGGTCAATATCCCCACGGTCATAGCCACCGGAGCGGTCATGGGGAATATGATGCTGCTGAAGATTTTAAGGTACTTGGCGCCTTCAAGACGGGCCGATTCAATGAGGGCTTCGGGGATACCCCTGACAAATTCAGTGCCCAAATACACCCCCATAGGAAGCCCCAAGCCGATGTAAGGAATAAGCACCCCCAGCCGGGTATTGTAAAGCCCCACCGCATTCACCATAAGGAAAAGAGGCACCATAATGGATTGCAGGGTAAGCAGGATACCGATAATAAAAATCCCGTGCAGGATAGGCGTTGCCTTGCATTTTATTTTCGCAAAGGCAAAACTTGCCATAAAGCCTAAAACCACCACCGAGATTACCGTAACCAGGGTATAAAATATACTGTTCAGTAATAAAATACCAAAATTACCTATCTGCCAGGCATAAGGATAGTTGCCAGGGAACCAAACCTTGGGTAAGGCCAGTTTACTGGTGGTCAGGTATTCTTGAGTCGTCTTAAAAGACTGGATAAGCAGCCAGATGATGGGATAAATAGCCAGGATCGTAAAAATACCCATCACGATATAAATGATAATCTTTGCGGGAATATTCCCGGTGCGTACATCTGCCATACCCTACTCCTTTCCGCCGAACTTTTTTTCCACACTTCGGGTTATACCAATAAGGATAAAACTGATAATCACCATGACCGTGGAAATGGCGTTTGCCAGGGGATAGTTGGGGGCTCCCCGGAACGCTTTATTGTACATGTACAGGGAAAGCACACTGGTCCGCTGGGCCGGTCCTCCCTGGGTCATCACGAACAAAAGGTCAAACGACTTAAGAGACCCGGAAATCGCCAGAATTGCGCTTGTAACGATTACCCCGGACAGAGCCGGAAAGATGATGTACCAGAGGGCTTGGGCTTCGGTAGCCCCATCTATCTTTGAGGCCTCAATGATAGAGGTATCAATACGCTGGAGATTGGCCAAGAATATGATCACATACATCCCGGTATACATCCAGAGCATGACCACAAGGACTGGAATCATGGGATACTGATTAACCGTAAACGCTGCTTGAGGGTTAAAGAACCGCATAATTTCCATGTAGACACTATCCTGGCTCTGGTAAAAACTTTTGAACAAAATACCGATGATAACCGCGGAAATAACATTGGGCAGGTAGATCATGGTTTGGAAGAAATCGGTTCCTCGTACCAATTTTCGGGACAAAATATAGGCCAAGATAAAGCCCAGGGGAATTTGTCCCAATACCGATACTAGGACGATAAGCATATTGTTTTTAAGGGCCAAATAAAAGTATGAATCCTTAAATATCGTGATATAACTGGCAATCCCCGCAAAACTCATCCGGGAATTACCAAAAATCTGCCCGCCGTTATAGTTGGTTAAACTCAACACGACCGAAAAGATGGTAGGAAAGGCCATAACACAACAATAAATAAGCACCGCGGGGGCCACCAAAATGATATATGCTACCCGTTGCTCGTTTTTTGAAGTTAAGTCATTCATCAATGCGCTCCTTATGCATGCAATAAAAAGAGGCTGTTCGCAGCACGGACAACCTCTTCCCGTAATTCCATAATACCGGATTATGGGTTATCGGTTGGATCTTTTCCAGTTATCATAGGCCTGCTGCACATCCTGGGCAACTCGATCCGGGGTTTTGGTTCCAAGACCGAGTTCCTGTAATCCGTCATTTAAGGGATTAAACACATCACTGTGGAAAACCCCGTCAATCACCGCGGTAGTCGAGGTATATTCAGATCCCAGCATACTAATAGCCTTTTGCATGGGCTCGAGTTTAAGGCTCCCTAGGTCAATGGTTGTCACAGTGGGAGTAGCAATACCTCCGTTTTCCAGAAGCCAGGTCTGGATTTCCTTGCCCGAAAGCCATTTGATGAGCCGCCACGCGGCTTTTTCCTTGTCTGACCCGCTTTCTATATTCGCGTTCATGCCCCAGCCGGTTCCCAGAATACCAGAGGTTGACTGGTTGAGTTTTGCCCCCGGAATATCAGGGAACACGGTAATCTGTATATTTTCCTGCCGGTCGACGGGGATAACCGCTTGACCAGTAGACTTATCGGTGATAAAGGCCCCGACCCGCCAGTCGCCGTCAATAAGGTAGGCTCCTCGATTCGTACCGAACTGACCGATGACGCTGCCGTAATCGGTTGACAGGGTAGCTTGGGAAAGAACGCCGTCATCATACATGGTTTTGATAAAGGCAAGGGCGTTCACAAAATCAGGATCCGTAAAACGGGCTTCTCCTGAAAGGATAGTCTGTTCCCAGTTTTCCCCGCCGAAACGCCCGGCAACCAGGGAGAAAAGACAAGAATCCATGACCCACGATTCTTGATTAGCCATAAGCACCGTATCGTAGCCTTTGGCCTTGAGGATCGGCACTTGGGCTTTCAGTTCAGCGTAGGTCTTTGCCGGAGTCAAACCTACATCCCTCAGAACCTCGGTATTCACATAAAAGGCATGACTTGAGGTAACGGCCCGGGGCAGAATAGCCATATACCCGGCGCCTTGAGCCGCAGGATCTAAGGCTTTGGGTAAGAACTCGTTTGCCAACCCATCATTCAGTACCAGGGGTAGCAGATCTTTCAAAAGCCGCTGGGTATGAAGGGTGGTGGACCTTCCAGATGGCCAGGCATAGATGACATCGGGAAGCTGCCCTGCTGCAGCATAGGCTTCTACCTTGTTATGAAACGGTTCATTGAACAGATCCTCCCGGATGATCCGGATATCCGGATTGGCCTTGCTGAAGGCATCCCACACTTGGGAAAGTTCGTCTGAACTATTGGCAGAGGTCAAATCCAAATAATTCAAGACCCGCAGCTCAAGAGCGCCCCCTGCAGTCCGGGCTTGAGACCCGCTCCCCGTCTTGGAACAAGATGCTAAGGCAATGAAGGGTAGCAAACCCAAAAGGCACCATGTTTTGCGCGTTAATTTCATAGGTTCTCCTTAATGTAAAGAACCGTGCTTACCGGGTTCACAGCCCAGGGCTGGAACATCCCATCACCGGTTCTTCACGTTTCTCATTATCGAAGTTCGTCAGAGGTAAGCTTTTCAAACGACTTGATAATGAGTTAATTATGAAGGATAATTGTATTTTGTCAACTAAATGGTTAAAAAAATACCAAAATAGTGGTGGGGCGTTAGGAACATTTGCCGTGACGCATTGCGGCGGCCCCCTATGGGGGCAGCGGAAAACCCGTTTCAGACAACGGGTTTTCCGCTCTCCAGGGTACCAAACGGGAATCAGCCCTCGCTCTTCACAAGAAGGCCCTTTTGTTTAATTCCAATAAGAGGGATGAACAGGCCGAAAAGCGCAATGGCCAATACTAGGCCGACAACCAAGCCCAGGGTATAGGTAAGACCGGCATTGCCGGTGGCTCCGGTGATAAGCGGGCCGAGACATTCATTGGCGGTGAAGAAGTAGGCAGTAACCACAACGGTCATGAATGTGGCGGGCAACAGGGTGATCCAGTAGTGCTTACCGGTCTTTGCAAGATAGGCGCTGGCCGTCCAAAGGCCGATAGTCGCCAGCGTCTGGTTTGACCAGGCAAAATACCGCCAAATGATGTTGAAGTTCTGTACACTCTGAAGGGAATAGAGGACCAGAAGAACGCCCACGGCAAATAGGGGGATCGCAATGACAAAGCGGTTTTTCAGGGACTTTTGCTCGAACTTTATCGCATCGGCGATGGTGAGCCGGGCGCTGCGGAAGGCCGTGTCCCCTGATGTGATGGGGCAGGCCACCACGCCGAAAACCGCGAGGATGCCGCCTATCCAGCCCATGTAGTCGGTAGACGATTTGCTCACGATGACCGGCGCGGCAACGGCTGTTTCAACACCGACGGCATTGAAATGGGCCATGGTCACTGCGGCCCAGATCATGGCGATAATACCCTCAAGTATCATTGCCAGATAAAAGACCCGGCGTCCTTCCGTTTCATTCTTGATACACCGCGCTATGAGGGGCGACTGGGTGGCGTGAAACCCGGATATAGCGCCGCAGGCAATGGTAATAAAGAGAAACGGAAAGAGTCGAGCCATTATATTGGTGTCTTTATCAGGCCGTAGATTAACAAAGGCAAATTCAGGGACATTGCCGATTTCCCCGGTAACAAACATCATGACGGTAAGACCAGCAGCCATAACCAGGAGGCATGCGCCGAAAAACGGGTAGATGGTACCGATGATCTTGTCGATAGGCAGTATGGTCGCCAAAATGTAGTAAAAAATGATAACGGCAATCACCACATAATAAAAACTTGTGCTGTTCGGGGCGAACATGGTCTGTAAGACCTGGGCGGGGGTGGTAACAAATACCACGCCGACGAACAGGAGCAGGACCACCGAGAAAACCCGCATGATGTAGAGCGGGGTCTTGCCTAGGTATTTACCGACAATTTCCGATATGCTGGCCCCGTCGTTCCGTACCGAGAGCATACCTACCATGTAATCGTGCACTGCGCCGGCAAAGATACAGCCTAAGACGATCCACACAAAGGCCGCCGGTCCAAACAGGGCGCCCGCAATCGCGCCGAAGATAGGCCCGGTTCCCGCGATGTTGAGGAGCTGGATCAGCAAGGATTTTTTCCAATCCAGGGCGACAAAATCAACGCCGTCGCTGAGCCGTATGGCCGGAGTCGGTTTATTAGGCTTAATGCCAAAAATCTTCTCCGTCAACTTACCGTAGACCATATAGCCCACTATAAGGGCTATAATACCGATAATGAAAGAAATCATTGGATACCTCCTGAAGCCGGTTCCATTGAACCGGAGGTTTGCACTAACCTTTGTTTTGAAACTGGCTCACTCGTTATTTTAAGTAATCGGCTACTCATCTACTCGTATGCAGGAAGAAAATCCATAAAGTTAAAACTCTCTGAGTTTTTCTGAAAATGCCGGGTATTTTTTCTCATTTTTGAATGTTGGATTTCCGCCTATTCCTGGGGTATCTTGTAAATGGGTAATATGGAGGAATTGCGTATGCACTATGGTCATTTTGATACGGAACGCCGGGAGTATGTGATAGATCGGATTAACGTACCGGTGTCTTGGACAAACTACATTGGGGTAAGGGACCTTTGCGGGGTGTTTAACCATACCGCCGGGGGGTATCTTTTTTATAAATCCCCGGAATATCACCGGATTTCCCGGTTCAGACCCAACGGGGTGCCTATGGACCGGCCAGGGCATTATGTGTATGTCCGGGATGACGATACCGGGGAATACTGGAGCCTGTCCTGGCAGCCGGTGGGGAAACCCCTGGATAGAGCTGAGTATACCTGCCGGCAGGGGCTTTCCTATTGCAGGTATCAATGCACCTATAACGGTATTGCCGGGGAACAGACTTTGTTTATCCCCCTGGATGATCCGGTGGAGCTATGGGATGTAACGCTCGTAAACAAATCGGGGAAGGCGCGGCGGCTCAGTGTGTTTGGGTACATGGAATTCTCCTTTCACCATATCGACATGGACAACCGGAATTTTCAGATGAGCCTGTACGCGGCAGGGTCTTCATACGCCGATGGCATCATCGAGATGGACCCTTTTTATGAGGACGGGGGGTTCCAGTTTTTTACCGCGAGCGAAACCGCGGATTCTTACGATTGTCTGCGGGATACGTTTATCGGGCCGTACCGGACGGAGACGAATCCTCTGGCAGTGGAACAGGGCCGTTGTTCCGGGTCCAGCGAACTTGGGGGGAACCATTGCGGGGCCTTACACCGGCAGATCACCCTGCAAGCCGGGGAGGAGTACCGGCTGGTGTTTATGCTGGGCGAAGGGGATCGCCGCCGGGGTGCGGAGCTGCGGGCAAAGTACGGGCAGGTCGCGGCGGTGGATACGGCGTTTACCGCGTTGCGGGACTTCTGGAACGCGAAACTGGATACGCTCCAGGTTGTTACTCCGAATGAGGGGATGAATACCCTGCTCAATACCTGGAACCTGTACCAGTCGGAAATCAACGTGCTGTTTTCCCGGTTCGCCTCGTTTATCGAAGTAGGCGGGCGGACGGGCCTGGGCTACCGGGACACGGCCCAGGATGCCATGTGTATTCCCCATTCCAACCCGGAAAAATGCCGCGGCCGCATCATTGAGTTGCTCAAGGGACTTACGGGAACAGGGTACGGCCTGCATCTGTTCCAGCCGGAATGGTTTGAACCGCAAAAGAAACCGGCTTTTACCTCCCCAACGGTGGTCCCGGCCCCGGATAAAAACCGGATCGTCCACGGCATCAAAGACGTATGCGCCGACGACGCGCTCTGGCTGGTCCCTGCGGTTACCGAATACCTCAAAGAAACCGGAGACCTGGGGTTTGCCGGGGAAGTATATTCCTACGCGGATGGCGGAGCAGGAACGGTGTACGAGCATCTCACCAGGATTCTCGATTTTTCCGCGGAACAGGTGGGGCAGCACGGGATCTGCAAGGGTCTGCGCGCGGACTGGAACGACTGCCTTAACCTGGGGGGCGGGGAAAGCGCCATGGTCTCCTTCCTCCACCACTGGGCGCTCCGCCACTTTGTGGAACTTGCCCGGAAACTGGGCCGCACTGCCGATGGGGACAAATACGCAGCCATGGCGGAACAGGTGCGGAACGCCTGCGAAACCGTGCTGTGGAACGGTTCCTGGTACACCCGCGGGTTTACCCAATCCGGGCGGGCCATAGGCGCGCCGGAAAATGCCGAAGGCAAGGTCTTCATGGAATCCAACACCTGGGCGGTAGTGTCCGGCGCAGCCTCCCCGGAACGGGGCGCCAAAGCCATGGACGCGGTAGACGAGTACCTCTACACCCCCTACGGCCTTAAACTCTGCGCGCCCGCGTATACCACGGCGGATGACGAAATTGGCTTTGTTACTCGGGTATACCCTGGCGTCAAAGAAAACGCCGCCATTTTCAGCCATCCCAACCCCTGGGCCTGGTGCGCGGAAGCCATCCTGGGCAGGGGCGACCGGGCCATGAAGTTCTACAACGCCCTGTGTCCCTTTTACCAGAACGACGCAATCGAGATTCGGGAAGCCGAACCCTATTCCTACTGCCAATTCATCATGGGGCCGGATCACACCGCGTTTGGTCGTGCCCGCCACCCCTTTATGACCGGTTCCGCGGGGTGGAGCTATTTTGCCGCTACCCGGTACATCCTGGGAATACGCCCCGGTTATGATGCCTTGGTCATCGACCCTTGCATCCCCCCGTCTTGGAAAGGCTTTACCGCGCATCGGGTATGGCGCGGGGCGGTCTATGAAATACAGGTGGACAACTCCGCCGGGGTAAGCAAAGGAGTGGGAAAATGTCTTCTAAACGAATCCCCGCTGGCGGTACAGAGCGGCGTTCCGGCGCAGCCCGCGGGAACCGTAAACCACGTGACGGT
>JAISBK010000148.1 GCA_031266255.1 Treponema sp. | reverse complement strand
CCCTGGATCCACACCGTACCTGAAGAAGGCTTGAGCAGGCCATTACCCAGCCGGCATAAGGTGGATTTTCCTGCTCCGTTTTCCCCCAGAAGGGCCACAAATTCACCGGGGAGGATAGTAAAAGAAACGTCCGTTATGGTTTTGTTAGTTCCAAACGTAAAGTTCACCTGTTCAAAGCGCAGCATGAAACGGCTCCTTCCACGCTAAGACCTGACGCATCATAGCTTCTCCTTGGGCTAAGGTATGGGGTAGTTCACCGAGATACCAGCCCTTGTCGGAGAGCTTGCTCCCCAGATCCGTTACCCGAGGGATGTTGATCCCCGCGGCTTTCAAGGTATCCACCTGCCTCAGCACTACGGGAACCGGTCCCTCAAGCATCAGCGCCCCCTTATCCATAAGCGCCAGCCGTTTGACGAATTCGCAGAGCAGCATGATCTTTTGCTCTATGACCACGATGGTAATGCCGTACTGTTCATTGAGTTCTTTGAGATAGGCAAAGATATTCCGGCTTGACTGTGGGTCTAATTCTCCGGTCGGTTCATCCAAGAGGATAATCCGGGGCCGTAGGGCAGTGATAGCCGCGATGGCGACTTTCTGCTTCTGTCCTCCAGAGAGGGAACTGATGGTCCGTGTCCTGAGTTCTGAGATGCCTGCAGCGGCCAGGGCCTGTTTCAGGCGCGCTTCAATTTCTTCCCGGGGAACCTTGAAGTTCTCAAGGCCGAACAGGATCTCGTCCTCTACTACCGAGGCCACCATTTGAGCATCAATGTCCTGAAATACGCTCCCCACTTGCCGGGCGATGGTTTCGGTACCGGCGCTTATGGTATCAAGACCATTAATAGTAATCTCGCCGTAAAAATCTCCGGAGAAATGATGGGGCACTACACCATTTATCCCGTAGCTCAAGGTTGATTTCCCCGCGCCCGAGGAACCAATGATCCCCAAAAAGTCTCCCGGAGGTATTTCCAGGTTGATCCGGGAAAGGGCGTATTCCGCACTTCCCCGGTACCGGAAGCTCAGGTCTTTTATCCTAATCATGGGTTTTGACGGTTTTCCCGTAACGCCAGTTTCAGAGGTATGTACAGGATCTGGACTATGATCGAGTTAATACACGCAGTGCCCCCAATAATGGCCATAAAAATAGCCAAGGGGGTGGGGGTAATATCCACCCCGGAATAGTACAGCCCATACATTACTCCGATGAAGGTGAAACCGCTTACCAAGGTACTAAAAAAAGTACAACAGAGCGTCTTTACCGGAATTTTGCATTTTTCCAGAGGCAGTTTCGTCAAAAGGCACATAGCCAAGGCCCCGGTTAATTCACTGACGAAATTGATGTAGGGCTGTCCAGGAAAGAACTGACATATTGCCCCTGCCAGAATACCGATAATAGCCGCTTCCAGCAGCCGGGGTTTTATCAGCAGGATGGTAAGGCAATACATGGCAATGATGAAGTTAGGCTTCATCCCAAAGTTAATAACCGATCCAACGAAAAACTTGAGTACCGCGCCTGCGGCAAGCAGGATACCGATAAGTAATACATCCCTTATGGGAAGCCCTTTTTTTTCCTGTTGTACCAGTACCCGTTTCTCCGACGTGATTTCCATACATATACTCCTTGATGTGGTATACAATCGTTTCTTTTTATAGAAACGCTTCTTTATATAAGAACATACTATTACGGGTATGTCAATAGGGAGCCTGCATTTATTTTTAGCTGACTTGGTATTAATTCAGAATACGCCGCTTACTTGTACAGATAGACATAGAGGCTGATGTCCTGTTCCGCTATGTTCCAGCTTGAAAACGGAGAGACCGCAAGCAATTGTTCAAAACCCTTTTTCGTATACGCGCCGTTCCGCAAAAACGTACCAAAAGCAAACCGCATAAACCCATAATTAAACCCGTGGAGGTGCATTTTTGCGACTTCCGCTTTTCGTATTGCGGCAGTGGTGTTTTTGTTCATGTCGATAATCAGCCCTTGGCCCCCTGGTTTTAACACGCGGTGCATCTCCCGGAGCGCCTGGGCAGGGTCGTGAAAATTCTTGAACGCGGCGCTACAAAACAAGAAATCAAAAGTTTCTCGGTTAAAGGGCATGGACGAAACCGTGCCTTGCACAAAAGTAACCGTGGCTTTTTCCCGTTTGGCGTTGGTTTTACCGATTTCCACAAAATCCGCACTGATATCCATACCGCTTAGGTGATAATTACCGAGCTTGGCAAGTTCAATCAAGACATAGCCAGGGCCCGGGGCAACTTCAAGGATAGTATCCCCCGCCTTCACGGTACGGGAAATTTCCTTGGCATACATCTGCAACTCTTCCCGCCGGTTTTCCCGGGAGTTTTTGTCATACCACTTGGCTAGGCTGCCGGTGATACCCACGTCTTTGATTTTTCGCATATACTGCATCATGGTGCGTACCGCCTACCTCGAAAAAATGATACTGCCCGCACGGGCTTTGGCGGTGATGGTGTATTGCGGTTCAATGCCTGGTTGCCCGATAATGGCCTGTTTTACGGTGGGTGTGGTTGCTCCCATAGGAGAGAAAACCAGTACATGTTCACCATTGCCCGAAGTTTCTATTACCTGGCCACTGGTTGCGGAAGCGTCAATACGATAAACGCCAGCCGCCGGAATTCCCATCTCGATAGTGCCGCTTACCGCCTCAAGGGCCATATTCCCTGAAATGGGGTGGTTTCCCAGCGTAATCGTTCCTGAAGTTACGGTGTAGGATCCCCTTCCCGTTGAAACCGGTATGGCGAGAGAACCGCTTATCACCGTTACGGTACATGCGCTGCTGCGGATCTCATGCACGCTTCCTGTTCCACTGGTAAGGTTAAGGGTACACGTTCCCGTAGCCTCCAGGTTTGAAGCCATAAAAGTACCGGATGCATGGGTAATGTGAATGGCTTCTCCTTTGACCAAGCCCATGTCTAAGGTGCCGTTTTTATGGTTGATTTGAATAGTACCTACGGATATAAGGCTGGTCTCGATACTTAGGTTCCCGCTTTCAAGGGAAAGCAGCAAATTACCGGAAAAAGCAGGGGGAATGGCTAATACAATCTGGGGGATTTGTCCAAGGCCGATTCCTCGTCTGCCACCGGTAATGACGAGGTTTCCATTTTCATGGGAATAGGTGGCTTTGAGCGCTTCTGTGTTCTGGCTCATATATTCCGTGAGGACAAATATATCGGGTTCACCGGTACATACCTGGATAGTACTGGCTGTGTAGGAAACCGAAAGGGTACTCACCCCGCGCTGGGGTATAGTTTGAGTATGTACCACCTCCCCGTTACCGGAAGCAAAGCCCTTTGCCACCATGCTGCCGATACAAAGCAGTACCCAAAACCCTCTAAGCCCAATCTTCATAAAATCCTCCAAAAGGTGCTTGTATGTTCAAATGTATTATGTTAGACTTAATTATGTACAATTAATCATTTATATCTAACTATATCTATGATAATATCTAACGATGTTAGTGTCAAGGGTTTTTATGCGGTATAAAAAATATGAAAAAAATTGAAATTTCTCAAAAATGGATTGTAGAGAAAGCTATCGATCTTTTGAACGAGAAAGGGATTGAAAAGCTCACCATGCGTTCTTTGGCAGAGGCCTTGGATATTAAGGCCGCATCGCTCTACTGGCATATCAGGAATAAACAGGATTTATATGACCAGATCGTGGAAAAAATGTGCACTGACATACAGCCGACCACTGGATTAAAGGATCCGCGGGCCTATCTTATGGAAGTGAGTGTCCTCTACCGTCAAAAACTGCGGGCAGTACGGGATTCGGTTGAACTATTTATGCATTCAGCCCCGGTTACGCCTCAGCGGTTTGAACTTATCAAGAATCTCCTGATTTGCCTGTTACATATCGGCATTAAAGAAGAAAACTGCTTACTTGCCGGAAATATATACAACAATTATATTTTGTCTTTTGTTGCTGATGAAATTATTATGCAGACAGAACATAAGGAAACCCCCAATCCATTTACCAGTATTTTAGGAACAGCCTATAGGCCATTGAGTAGTGATGAACAATTTATGCGGGGGCTTGAGGTTTTATTCGCCGGATTTAAAATACTTGCATAAGTTATCCGCACAGGGCCGCCGTGAAAACTATGACGCTACTATCTATGCGTTTATTTGGAATACTACCCCCATCACATGGAGGATGGGGGATGCTTGCGTTAATGGATAGCAAGGGAGGCGTAGAGCGAAAGTCCCGAAAGGAGTATAGTCCTGATCAGGTCCGTGTCAGGGCCGCCGCCTGAATGGGTATCCGAGGGGCCGCTTTCATCTGCTGACAAGATATTCCGGTAACCCCAGGGAAGGGCAAGGGTCTTTTTTATGCCGAGAGCAAGGCTGGTTTTGGCCCCCAGCCGCAGGGAGGGTATTCCAAAGTCAGCCGACAGAAAAGCCGCTCCCAGGCCCCCCACATCTTTCCCCAGGGAGTCGGTTTTTTCATTGCCGCCGAAGAGACTTTTTTCCCGGTAGTGAATATCCACCGAACCTGTCCCCTGAAAAACATGGATAGCTCCCAGGGCTGCGTTAATACGAAAGATAAAAAACCGATATTCCAGGTTCACCAGAGCAAAACCAGCGTGAGCTGAAAAAGACGCATCCAAGTTATAAAACCGGTAAGGGAAAAGAGAGTAACCCTGATTGGATGCCGTAAGCTCCCCGTCCATCTCCGCAGCGGCGTAACAGTACCCCAGAACGCCGTTCACGGGGAAATGCTGGCTTTTCCCGGAAAACCGGTAATACAGGACCGCGCCCCTAGACGCGCCCTTGAAAAGCCCTACCCCGTCATTATCCAGAATGTCCGCGTCAAGGGAAAAAAGGCTAAATCCCAGGCCGTGGGCGCCCAATGCGCCTGTTAAGCCCAGCCGCCGCCAAGCGGGCAGGTTTGGCTTGCCGAAAAACCAATAGAAATCGCCCTTTCCCCATGACCCGGTAGCATAGGAGGCGGACGGCTCCAGGGTTAATCCGCGTATACGAAAGGACAGGGCAGTATCGAACAATACGCCTGAGCCGCCCTCGCTGTTGAAAGCCGCCTGGCCAAAATCAGCC
The DNA here is from genome assembly GCA_031266255.1 of Treponema sp. Lineage (GTDB taxonomy): Bacteria > Spirochaetota > Spirochaetia > Treponematales > Breznakiellaceae > JAIRLU01. The sequence goes on along the minus strand of JAISBK010000148.1, from coordinate 4,538 downwards.
GTGAAAGCCGCGTGGCTGAATCCCCCAACCGTAAAAGCCGCGCCGAAGTTTTGGGTGTGAAGCCCAAACCGTCCGGCTGCGGTGGTTATATCGCCGTGAACTTCGGGCAGGTTGAGGAAGACCTCCCCTGCGTCCGCGTTAAGGAACAACCCGGTTTCCCCGGTATAGGCAAAGCCGCCCAGTCCGTAGCCCGACATACCGCCGGGCATTACCAGCAGGGAACCCCCGGCAGCGGAAAGAGAAAAATCTCCACCGCACAAGGGGGCGATTACCATACTACAGAGGCACAGGATCACCGGCGTAAAAGCTGGCGATCCCCAAGATGATTTCAAAGACGTTTAGTGATACAGGCCATAAATCTGTTCCGCAATATCCGGCGGGAGCAAAGGAATGACGCTGTTGTCTGCTGAGAAGTCAAACCCAAGCACAAGAACCTCTTTCAAGGAGGCAAACTTGAGTTCAAAGCCGATCATGCTATATCCCTTAATCTGATCCTTGGCGGTTATAGCCGCACCGGTGTCCTCATCCTTCATACCGAAGAATTTCGGCGCAACGGTATTTCCGCTGCCATCGGTAGTTATCAGCTTATCAATGGCAAACTGGCCCGGAGTGAAGAACTTGCCCAGGTTGACGCCGAACAGAGCGCCGGACTGGGTGTTGGAATAGGTCGAACCTGACCCTTCCTGGACATAGAATGTACCCCCGTCGTTTATAGCTGTTTTGAGCTTAGAGAGGCCGTCCTTGATCCAACCAAACTCTTTCAACGTATCAACGGCCCCGGGCGGGAGATGGCTATTAGCGGCTATCATGCTGTTGTAGGCGGCTATGGCGGTGTCGATGGCCGTGCTATAACTTGCCTTGGAATCGGCCATTCTGCTGTTGCCCCGGTCTTTCAGGAAATTATTGCGGAAGGGCAGGTTCGCCGGTGAAAGTTGATCAATACGACCGTCAAGACCATTCCACTCGGTTTTCAGGAAGCTGAGATCCGTATCCCAGTCATACGCGGAGACCCACTGAAGGCTTGCCTTCACCCCCCGCATGGCTGAAAAGAGCAGATCCAGTTCCGCCTTGCCTATGTTCACATCCCCCTCAAATATGTCCCGCACCCCTAAAAGGCCGAGTGTGTCCTCGTCAACCTTAAAGGAAGTGGTATAGTCTATGAGGTTTGCTCTAGCAACCGCGTCTTCAAAAGCCGGGCCGAACACAGAAGACAGCACCCCGTCCAGGAGGGCATTGAGGCCGCTGGAGTTCTTATCCAGCAGGTTAGCCATTAAAAGCAGTTCCCAGGTACCCGGAGTCTTCAACCCGTTCACGCTGAGGGAATCTTTGTACGCATTGGTAGTCTGGAACCATGCTGGTACAGGGAGGCCGGGCAGCAGTTGGGCAGCAGTTTCGTATTTTGGCTCAGTGCTGCTCAGTTTACACGAAGATGTATTCGGTTCCTCTGAGTAAACATAATAGTAGTACCCCGATTGAGGCGTTAACTTATACTCGGTAAAGAACCAGGTATCCTCTGCATCACGCCAATAAACCCATTGCCCGGCGTCGTCATAATAATACCATACCAGCTCTTCATCAGTATAATCTTCCATCCATTTGCCGCTAAGCAGTTCGTCAATGCTTTCAGGATAGTTGGTAACACCGGTGTGATTGCTCAGGAGATTGCGGAAACTTTGGTCTTTGACAAGAGACGCCAGCTTTGCCAGGGAAGAGTACACCACCGATTCGGTATAGGTTACGCTGCCCTTTTCATCTTTGGCAAAAGCCGCTTCAAAAGAAGTCAGGGCGCCGTCGAAGTACCCGCCCTTGAGATTGCTGATACCCGTATCAAGCAGGTTCTGAACCGTAGCCTTGGGATCATTTACCGTTACCGTACAAGTTGCGGATTTGCCTTCAACCGTAGCCGTAATACGAGCAGACCCAAAAGCAATCGCCTTCACTTCCCCGGTGTTACTCACCGTGGCTACCTTCGCATCGCTCGAACTCCACGTTACCGTTTTATCCTTACGAGCCTCCTCTGGAACAATCGTCGCGGTCAGCGTGAAAGTCCCGCCCACATCAAGGGTCTTGGTTGTCTCGTTTAGCTGAACCCCGCTAACCGCTGCAGTTCCCGCTTCAAGACTCGCATCCACCGTTACCGTGCACGTTGCGGTAAACCCGCCGTCATTGGTTGTTACCGTAATAACCGCAGTTCCGGCAACCTTTGACGTTACCGTGCCCTCGTTCACCGTGGCTACGTTCTCGGCGTTCGAACTCCACGACAACCCCTTATCCGTAGCATCTCCCGGACTTATTATTGCCGTCAGCGTCGCGGTGGCGCTAAGGCCCATCGTCAACGCGGTCGTCGATAACGACACCCCCGTAACCGGCACATCATCGGGGTCGTTTTGACCCGGGCATCCTGCCAGTACCAATCCTGCCGCAATAATAACGGCAGCCAACTTAACAAAAAATATACGCATTGTACTCCTCCTTGTAAGTGGAATACGCTATAAACAGGCCTCCCGTTCAAAGCCCCCCGGACAACGTCCGGTAGATCCCACAATCCGGCTCTGACTCGGGGGCCTCTTTATTTATTTTTTTTCTCCACACATTTAACGCGGAAAGGCCAAGGACTCAGAAGATCCAAAACAGGCTTTATATGGTAGTGTGATATAAAAGAAATTACGCAGTATAGGGGGGGGGGGGGGGGGGTATTATACAAGAAAAGAACTTAACCGTACCGGACATGAGTAGCTGCCTCCTTATGAACTAAACCTGGGAACCCTCACTCCAGGGTTTCCTTTTCTGGTACCTTTCTCGATATTGATACTAGCAAAGGTAAGTCAGCCTGTCAAGGCTGCGTTGTCTCACCAAACAGGCAACCCAAGTAACAAGTCCCGGATGTCATAGATAAAATAATACTCTAAGAGTAAAACAATACTTTTTTATTTTTATTGACGTGATAACTGAAGATACTGTATACTTATTTCCTTGCAGTACGATCCGAAAGCGCAGATGCGCCCAAAAAGAAAATTATCCTCATCATAACGATAAAAAAAAACTTGACTGAATTATTGTTCAGTTTTACAATGAATAAAATTAAGGGGGCGGAACCTTAAGGAGGAGTGAATCATGGATGAAGCGGTATGCGTCCTAACGGTGAACGGAACGGAAGTCCGGGGCGGGGCCGGAAAGAAACTCATTGATTTTTTGCGGGATGACCTCCGGCTTACGGCGGTAAAAAACGGCTGCGGCTCAGGGGCTTGCGGGGCCTGTACGGTCCTGGTTAACGGTAAACCGGTCCGGGCCTGCATTACTCCCCTTTCGCGGATTGCCGGCAAGCAGGTTGTCACCCTGGAGGGCTTGAGCGTGAGGGAAAAGGAAGTGTACGCCTTTGCCTTTGCAGAGGCCGGTGCGGTGCAGTGCGGCTTCTGCATCCCCGGTATGGTGATGAGCGCCAAGGCCCTCTTGGACGTAAACCGGGACCCCGCGGAGGCGGATATCCGCAAGGCTATCCGGTCCAACATCTGCCGCTGTACGGGGTACGTAAAAATTGTGGAGGCTATCACTATCGCGGCCCGGCTTTTCCGGGAAGACGCGCCGATTCCCCGGCAGGAGTGTGCCGGGCTTATGGGGGAAAACATGCACCGGGTGGACGCGGTGGCGAAAACCCTGGGCACGGGGATATACGCGGAGGATTTGTATTTTGAGGGGATGCTCCACGCTTCAGCAGTCCGGACTGCCCATCCCCGGGCCCGGGTTTTAAAAATTGACGCGGCGGAAGCCAAGGCTCACCCAGACTGTGTTGCGGTCTTCACCGCTGCGGATGTTCCCGGCAATAACAAGATCGGGCATCTGGAATTCATCTCCGATTACGACGTGATGATCGCCGAAGGAAATATCACCCATTTTATCGGGGATGCCGTGACCCTGGTGGTCTGCGGCCATAAGGAAAACCTGGAGGCAGTAAAGGCTCTGGTACACGTGGACTACGAGGTTCTTGAACCCCTCACCAGTCCCCAGGCTGCTATGGCAGAAGGGGCGCCCCTGATCCACGCTAAGGAAAGAAATATCCTCACCCATGAACACCTGATCCGGGGGGACGCGGACGCAGCGTTGGCCCGGTCGGCACACGTGGTAACCCAGCATTATTCGGTTCCCTTTACCGAACACGCCTTTATGGAGCCTGAATGTGCCGTCGCGGTTCCCGCTGGCGCCTTGTGTACCGTATCCGCAGAGAAGCTGCTGGCATCTATTGTCCCTGGCCCTCCGGTGAGCGATGGGCACGGTGGAACATCGGCAAGCATTATTGTGGAAGGTGATGATGGTTTGCCATGGCTCACCCTCTATTCCGCAGGGCAGAGCATCTACGATGAGCAGCGGGAATGTTCCCGGATGCTGGGGATTCCCAAAGAAAAAATCCACGTCCGCGGGCAGTTTGTGGGGGGCGGTTTTGGGGGCAAGGAGGACATGAGCGTCCAGCATCACGCATGCCTTGCAGCCTGGATTCTGAAAAAACCGGTGAAGGTTCTGCTTTCCCGGCAGGAAAGCATCAA
>JAISBK010000127.1 GCA_031266255.1 Treponema sp. | reverse complement strand
GCAGCTTTGTTCCCAGGCACAAAGGCCCCATGGGTATGTATGAACCCATTCACGGTTCTGCACCGGACATTGCAGGCCAAGACATAGCCAATCCTTTAGGCACGATCCTCTCTGGCGCCTTGTTACTCCGTTATTCTTTTAACCTAGAAGAAGCGGCAGCAGCGGTGGAGGCCGCGGTACAGGCAGTACTGGATGCGGGCTTGAGAACCAAGGATATCCTCAACCGGAGTGCTGTCTATGGTACGGAAAAAAAGGAAAAATTAGTAGGTACCAAGGCTATGGGAGAAGCGGTATGTAAGGCATTAGCGCAGACCTGGTCTTAGGCTCCTAAAAAAGCCTGGGGGCTTTGAACCAAAGGTTCAGAGCCCCCAAGTCATTACAAGCCCGGTTTGCGGTCTGTGGTTTTAGGCGTTAAGCTGTTTCTCAATGGCGTCCAGTTCTGCGTAGAGTTCTTTGGGCAGTTTATCGCCGAACTTGGGATAGTGGTTCTGCCTGACATCGGCAAGTTCCGCCTTCCAGCCGGGGATATCCACTTTCAGGATTTCCTGCATAGCCGCTTCGCTTACCCCTTTGGGAGGGGCAATGGCGTCCAAGGTGGGGAGAAAACCGATGGGGGTTTCTTCAGCCTTGCCCTTGCCGGAACAACGATCGAATATCCAGGCCAGGACCCGGGAATTCTCCCCATAACCCGGCCATATAAACCCGCCCTCATCGTTTTTGCGGAACCAGTTGACAAAGAAGATCTTGGGAAGCTTACTTTCATCATGACGCTGTCCCAACGTAATCCAGTGCTTGAAGTAGTCCCCCATGTGATAACCGCAGAAAGGCAGCATGGCAAAGGGATCCCTCCGTACTTGGCCGACCTGGTCTGAAATAACCGCGGCAGTAACCTCGGAACCCACAATGGAACCCATGAACACCCCATGGATCCAGCTCTTGGCCTGATTCACCAAAGGGATGGTCTTGGGGCGGCGTCCGCCAAATAGGAAGGCGCTGATGGGTACCCCTGCAGGATCTTCCCATTCCTTGGCAATACAGGGGCATTGCTTTGCAGGAGCCGTGAACCGGGCGTTAGGGTGGGCGATTTCCTCACCCTTAGGGCTTTTGTCGGTCTTGGGCGCAGGCCGCTTGTTTCCCTTCCAATCAACGATCTCCTTGCCGGGAGCCCCGTGGCCGATGAGTTCCCACCAGACGTCCCCGTCTTCGGTGAGACCGCAGTTGGTAAAGATGGAGTTCTTCTTACAGGATTCCATAGCATTGCGATTGGATTCGTTATTGGTTCCTGGAGCAACGCCAAAGAAACCTGCTTCAGGGTTAATGGCGTAGAGCCTGCCATCTTTACCGAATTTCATCCACGCAATGTCATCTCCCACGGTTTCCACCTTCCAGCCTGGAACCGTGGGGATGAGCATAGCGAGGTTGGTTTTACCACAGGCTGAGGGAAAAGCGCCGGTGATGTATTTCACTACTCCTTCTGGGTTGGTGATTTTCAGGATGAGCATGTGCTCTGCCAACCAGCCTTCATCCCGAGCCAAAACCGTGGCGATCCGCAGGGCAAGGCATTTTTTCCCCAAGAGGGCATTGCCGCCGTACCCTGAACCGTAAGACCAGATTTCCCGGGTTTCAGGGAAATGAGAAATGTACTTTTTATCCAGGGGCGCGCAGGGCCACGTCCCATTGTCCTTTTCGCCCGGCCCCAAGGGTTTACCCACCGAATGAAAACAGGGTACATAGGCGCCTTGCGTTCCGAGTACCTCAAGCACCTTAGTTCCTACCCGGGTCATGATGTGCATATTCGCCACTACATAGGGAGAATCGGTGATCTGCACACCGATCTTGGCGATTTCAGAACCCACCGGCCCCATGGAAAAGGGGATCACGTACATAGTACGGCCCTTCATACTCCCGTGATAGAGTTCGGTCATGGTCTTTTTTAGTTCCACCGGATCTATCCAGTTATTGGTAGGGCCTGCGTCTTCCTGGTTCTTTGAGGCGATATAAGTACGATTTTCTACCCGTGCCACATCAGAAGGGTCCGAACGAAAAAGCACTGAACCAGGCAGTTTTTCGGGATTTAAGGGTGTGGCAAGCCCTGCATCAATGGTGATTTGAATCATCCGGTCGTATTCAGCTTTACTGCCATCACAGACTTCAACCGAATCAGGAGACATGAGGGCAACCGCCTCCTCGACCCATTGTTTTAAACCGGGGTGTTTAAGTTCTTGTACGTTCATTGGAACTCCTTACTAAAAAGGTACATTGGTAAAAGGTTCATTAAAGAGGCAAAACGTTACTCCTACCCTTAATGTATTCTTACTACATTTATAGTACTAAAAGGAGGCAGTTCTTGCAAGCAGACCGAGCTTATAGTATCAATTTTTTTCCTAAGGGTTTGGGTAGCGGCAAAGTATGCAACCTTAGAGAGGGTTTCCGGTCAAAGCATAGAGGAATGGGTAATGATTGATTTAACGTGTTTGACCCTTACAGACCTAAACCAAAAGGCAGCGGCAAAATTTAGGAATAGACTTGCCTTTGCGGTATACCGGGAAGGTCATATCTATAACCGGATCACCTATAGGGAATGGGGGATCCAAGCCAGGCAGTTTGGGGGTCTTTTACGAACCCTGGGGCTTCACACCGGGGATCGGGTGATGATCCTGGCAGAAAACCGGCCTGAATGGCCTGTTGCGTATTTCGGTATTGCCCTGGGAGGCTTTGTAAGTGTGCCGGTACTGCCGGATTGTTCCCCTGAACAGATTAAGACTATTGGGGATCATGCAGGCATTGCCGCCCTGTGTATCACTGAAAAGACCCATCTCAGGATCGTCCATGCAGGGATCGATCCGGCCATACCCCTCATTTATCTTGATAGGAACACTGCAATCGACCATAAACAGGGCCGTGCGGTGACCGGTATCCTGGTTTCTGTCCATGGCCGGAAAAAAAACATTCCTTTGGGGCAAGGGGATAGGATCGGAGAACCTGAAAGCTGGTTTCCTGAAATACGGGAAGAAGATCTGGCCACTATCTTGTATAGCTCAGGAACTACCGGGCATAGCAAAGGCGTGATGCTCTCACACCGTAATCTGCTTTTCACCGCCAAGGCATTCTGTTCTCTGATGAAGATCTTTCCCCGGGATAGGGTCCTCTCGATGATTCCCCTGGCCCATACGTACGAATGTATCTTGGGGCTTTTGACCACGGTGTTGAGCGGGGCTTCGGTTACCTATCTTGAAAGGCCCCTTACTCAGGCAGTGCTGCTTTCCGCTATACAGGCCCTGCGGCCAACCGCTATGGTAACCGCGCCGTTTTTTATCGAAACGATATACCGCCGCCGGATCGCCCCAGCCCTCATGGCCAATCCCCTCTATACGTTCCCTTTAACTCGTTTTTTGGCCGTCACGATTGCAGGGCATAAGCTCTCGGCGGCTTTGGGGTCTTCAATCCGTTTCTTGGGTATTGGGGGCACTTCCCTTTCCCCTGAAGTTGAACGATTTTTGTGGAAGGTCCAATTCCCCTACGCCCCTGGTTACGGACGTACCGAAACATCTTCGCTGGTGACCGGGACAGGGCCGTACCGGTTTCCCCTGGGTTCTGCGGGTAAACCCATCAAAGGGGTAGAGCTCCGTCTTTGTCCCGTAAGCAGCGAAAAGGTTTCGGGGACTCCAGCAGGATATACCGAAGGAGAAATCCAGGTACGAGGCCCTAACGTGATGCTGGGGTATTACCGGGATCCTGAAGCTACCAAAGCAGCCTTTACTCCAGATGCTTGGCTTAAAACCGGGGACTTGGGCTTCCTGGGTCCAAAGGGCCATCTCTTTATCCGGGGACGGATCAAAGCCATGATCTTGGAATCTTCAGGGGAGAACCTTGAAAAAATCGAAGGGCTTTTCAGCGCCGCAACCCTGGGGGAAGATGCCCTGATATAATAAGTTCAATTTTTTCTGATACTACCCCTCCCCCGCTAGCTACTACCCGATTGGAATACTAGGCATTACCACCGCAAGAGCCTCTTTGGTAAGAGGAACTATAATGAAAGTTTGAAAAATACTATGCTATACGTCTATATTTATTTGAATAAGAAGGTTATGGTAGAAAAAGTAGGGTTGGCTCCTAATGGTTCTTGATTAAGGAGGAAGTAAATGCGTCAAACAACGTTACGACCGGTGATTCGGGTGATCCAAGAGAATTGTGTTAACTGTCATAAGTGCATTATGGTTTGTCCTGTGAAGATGTGCAATAATGGTTCGGGCTCGACGGTTGAATTCAATAGCGATCTCTGTTTGGGGTGTGGTGAATGTATTCATGCCTGTGATCATCATGCCCGGATAGGACTTGATGATTTTGATCTGTTTATGCAGGCGCTCAAGGGAGGAACCAATATCGTGGCAATTGTGGCGCCTGCTATTGCTACCATGTTTGGCGGGGAATATCTTAAATTTAATGGATATTTAAAAAAAATCGGCGTTAAGGCGATATTTGATGTCAGCTTTGGGGCAGAACTCACGGTTAAGTCCTATCTGGCTTATCAGAAACAAAAGCAGCCTCCGCTCATTATAGCTCAACCCTGCCCCTGTCTTGTTTCATTCATTGAAATATACCGGCCTCAACTCCTTCCGTACTTGGCCCCTGCGGATAGTCCCATGGTGCATACCATGAAAATGATTAAGCGGTTTTATCCCCAGTATGCGGGCTATAAAATTGCGGCTATTTCTCCCTGTTATGCCAAACGAAGGGAATTCGATGCGGTGGGTATTGGGGATTACAATGTGTCCTTTAAGTCGATGCTGGATCATCTGGAAAACACCCAGGAAAAGATATCCTCCTATACCCCTATTCCCTATGATAGTCCGCCGGCAGAACGGGCGGTTCTTTTTTCTTCCCCAGGAGGCCTCATGCGTACGGTCGAACGGTATGATCTGAGCGCATCAAGCCATACCAGAAAGATAGAAGGGAGTCCAGAAGTCTATAATTATCTTGCTCATTTAGACAAAGCCATCAAGGTCAGAAGCATTTCCCATTACAATCTGGTGGATTGTCTTAATTGCAAAATGGGTTGTAACGGCGGCCCTGCTACCCCGAACCGGAAAAAGCAACTTGACGAAATTGAAATGAACATTGAAAGACGGAATAACGCGGCCAAGGCCTATTATAGGAAACATGGAACTGAGCGTTCAGCGAAGCGCAAACTCGAAAAACTCCTTGATGATTACTGGCAAGAGGGGCTTTATGACCGTTCATACATCAATCGATCCGAGCTCTTCAAGCGGAACGTTAAAATTCCCTCCCGGAAGGAAATCACGGGAATCCTGGTTAATATGTACAAAACCCAGGAGCGGGATATTCTGAATTGTTCTTCCTGCGGGTATGAGAATTGTGAACAGATGGCGGTAGCTATTTTTAACGGACTTAACCAGCCTGAAAATTGCCGGCATTTCCTGGACATTGAGAAAGACCTCATCAATCAACAACATAAAGCAGAACTGGATAAAATGATTACGTCCGTTTATGGTCATATACGAGAAGAGATGCATAAAAGTATCCAGGGTATTGATTCTCTTACGAAGCTTATCAACGAGACCGCTACGGCGATACTTACCTCCACGACCGTGGTAGAAGAAATGGTAGAGAATGTCCGATCCGTCCATAACACCTTGGAACATAACGCGAAAAACGTCTTGAAACTCAACACCTCTTCTTTAGAAGGTAAGAGCCGCATCACCGCAATCGGGACATTGATCACCGATGTGGCGACTCAATCGGATGTACTGATTCAGGCCTGTAAGGTAATCGGCGATATCGCGGATGAGACGAATATCTTGGGTATGAATGCGGCCATTGAGGCGGCTCATGCAGGAGAGGCCATTGGCAAGGGTTTTGCGGTAGTTGCCGGAGAGATACGGCACTTAGCGGATAATTCCGGGCATCAAGCCCTGGAAATAGAAAAAAGCCTCAAAAGTATTAAACGCCTGATCGATAGTTCCACCGAGTCTTCTGGCCACGCCCAAGTTCAGTTTGATACCATCGTATCCTTAGCCGGCGCGGTAAAAGATGAAGAGCTCAGGATAAAAAACGCGGTAGAAACCCAGAATAACGGGGGACAGCAGATCATGCAGTCCTTAAAGACCGTGAACTCCTTGATATTACAGATCAAAGCTGAAGCTACCGCGCTTTTGGAATCAGGCACAACCGTGCTTGATAATATCAGTTTCCTTAAAAACCATGAATCCGACAGAATATGAGGGGTCCGCGAATGAACGCGAATTACTCGGGTACATTAGCGTTCATTCGCGTAATTCGCGGACTTTTTTCTTCTTGTTGAACTCACGTTTGTTACGTCGCGTCTTCCCATGATGCGCTGCTGCTTGTTATAGGGAGGACTCTATTCCAGGAGCCTGCGTAAGAACTGTCAAGGAACTTCTCTCGCCTGGTTATGGGGTCAACTCCCTCATATCAATGGTCATGTCCCTTGTTGCCCCCGTAAGCAAATTGGAAGGGTTAACTGAGCCATTGTCTTTTTTGTAAATCGCCGCGCCTGAGTTGGCAATATTTGCCTTGTCATCGCTTTCCTCCGAACCGTAAATAACGCCACCATTCATGGTAAAGGTGCCGCCGTTGACACCCACCCCGCCGCCCTGGGTGGCCCTATTACCGCTCACTTCTCCACCGTTCATGGTAAAAGTTCCTCCCCAGAGACCCACCCCGCCGCCGCTATGGACGTTGGTGGTGGCGGTATTGCCATTCACTACGCCGCCATTCATGGTAAAGGTGCCACCGTTGACATACACTCCGCCGCCCTGGGCAGCACTATTACCGCTCACTTCTCCGCCACTCATAGTAAAGATTCCGTGCCACAAGACAAGCACCCCGCCGCCGTCCACT
>JAISBK010000115.1 GCA_031266255.1 Treponema sp. | reverse complement strand
GAACGGGCTATGGCAAAAAAAGTCCGGGATTTTGCCAAGGCTGACCAAATCCGGCAAACCTTGAAAGAACAGGGTATTATTCTGGAAGATAGGTCTACTGAAACAGTCTGGCGCCGTGGGTAAGTTCATCCCCGGTTTTTCAGGAAGATTCCCCGATGGGTGTAACGATTAAGGACAAAACTTGTTTTTACCTATGGACGATAGGGTACCCATGACGGAATTCCGTAGACTGTATGATACCGTATTCCCGATACTGTTTCGAGTGGCCTATCGTATCGCTAATAGTGAAGAAGCAGCAGAGGATCTGTGCCAGGAGGCTTTTTTCCGATTATATGAAAAAAATATGGTTTTTCCCAATGCAGAAGAAGCTAAATATTGGCTTATCCGGGTAGTCAAAAACGCTGCCCTCAATTATGCTAAACGTAAAGATAGGGAACGAAAGGCATACCAAAAGGCCTTCCGCGAGGACACCAGGGTTGAAAAGACCGGAGAACAAGTACTGATTAACCAAGAAACGCAGCAAGAGGTGCAGGCAGCCCTGGAAAAATTACCAGAAAATCTGCGTATTGTATTGATATTAAAAGAATACGGTGAGCTGAATTATAAAGAAATTGGACGTGCCTTGGGCATCAGTGAAGGGAATGTAAAAGTTCGGGTATTTAGAGCCCGGGAGCGTTTGGCCGGGTTTTTATCGAAGGATGGTTCACATGTGTCCTGATTATCAAATAATTTCTGTATACCTTGACGAGGAGCTGCCTTCTCCATGGAAAGAAAAAATGGAGTTGCATCTGCGCTCATGTCCGGTATGTAGCGCCCGGCTTGAACGGATGAGGAGGTATTCGGAAGCCCTGGGGAAGTTGCCTGATGAGGGACTTACCCCGAAGATTTCAGCCATGGAAGCTGCAAAGGATCGGATTTGGCAGCGTATGATGTCTCTAGAAACCGAAAACTGGGGCTGGAGATCGAGGGGCCATAATTTCTGGCGCCGTACCCTTTCGATTCCTCTGCCTGTGGCAGCCGCGGCTGCAGCCGTGCTCATCATGTTTTTTGCCCTGGCTTTGTTCCAACAGCCCACCAGGATTCCGCCGTCTCAGGATACCATGGCAGCCAGTGAGATGGTGGATATGCAGGACATTATACCCGCATCGGATATGAATAGTATACTGCAATACTTGGGAAATGAGGATATGACGGATCTGGTGATCATACGGCTTCCTGAAACCAGCAGCTTCTTCAGCTCCGGGGAACCCACTATACTGAGGGCTGCGGATTATTCCAGGAGTAACCGAAGTCCATGAAAGCACAGGCGCTTTTACGGCGGATAACGCTCTTTGGAAGTCTGTTGTTTCTTGTTACCGGGGGGGGGGCAGCCCAGGAACCTTCTCTGGAAGAACTACTGCCTGGTCTCAAAGAACGGGCAGTAGTTTTTGATATTATTGCCCGAATAGTAGAGAAAAATCAGCAGGAGGTCTGGAATTCCTCTAAGTCAAAAGTTACGATTCCTGGAAAGCCGGTGAGCTTGAAGCTTGTGGGGACTAATATTCTCGTAGTCGTGCAATTTACCCCCTATCTCCGGGACAATGGTAACAATTTCTTAGTAGCCCAGGGGCAAATATGGGTAGATATCCCCAATCAAGGCATCCGGTATCAGACCACCATACAGACTATTCCTCTGGAATTTGGGGAACAGATCTATTTTTTCCCCCTTGGTTCGGTTGATTCCCAAGATACGGCCCATATAGAAATACAATTAGAATTACACCCTTATCACACAGAGCCTAAAGATCCTCTTGATGTTCAGGAAGTTCCGCTATCCCAGGAGGGGGATACGGCTTCTTCCCCTGAGGGGACGGCGGTTCCGGTAAAACCGGTAAGCCCTGCAATAAGCCCATGAAACGCCCGGAGGGAGGATCCTTTGCTTTGAAGCGGACCTGGTATGTGCTTTTTTTTCCCTGCCTCTGCGGGTGTTTATATGCCTGTAAAGAAGAGGTTCCCCTTGTTGTTTCGATGTATCCCCGGATCGGTATGAGCGGGGATATCCTTACCATTGAAGGGAGCAGATTTGGGGCTGAACAGCTTGAATCCTACATCACCATTGCGGGCATATCCCCTACCGGGTCCTCATACCTTTCATGGCAGGATGACCGTATTACGTTGAGAATACCCGCATTGGGAGAATCCGGCCTGGTGTATGTGCATAAGGATGGCAAAAAAAGTAATCCTCTACTCTTTTCAAACCGGGTAGCCATGCCTGAGCTGGTACAGAACAGGAATTTCGGCCTGGCTCCCCAAATCAGCTCGATAAAACCTGAATCAGGCGCCATTGGTGCTCTCATAAGCATCCAAGGAAGCGGTTTCGGTGCTTCTCGGGAAAGAAGCGGGGTGTTTTTCGCTTGGAACGCGGAACCATCCCCTGCTGCACCTGAGCTGACTCAAGAGCCGGAAAGGGTAGAGGTCTTTGAAATAGAATTTGGCTATGAGCTTTGGAGTGAACGGGAAATCCGCCTGCGGATTCCTGATGGAGCGGTAAGCGGGAATATCCTGGTGCGTACCCCTAGCGGTAGTTCAAAGCCGGTTCTCTTTACAATTACCGGCAATCCGGGAACTAAGACCTTCAAAGAAAAACGAAGCTATACCATTGCCTATACCGTAGATATCCAGGTACAAGAGGCAAAGGATCCAAATACCCTGTACCTCTGGATTCCCCACCCGGTTAGTTCTGCTTCCCAGCGGAATGTTACCCTGTTGTCCCGTAACAAAGAACCCTTTGCGGAACATTACCAGGGAACTACCCTTTTTCAATTAACCGATCTCCCTGCTCATACCAGCACTCGGATGAGTCTGTCATACCTGGTTGATGTGTATACCCTGGAAACTACCCTACGGAGTCAAGCTATTCGGCAAACCGGAGATTCTCCGATTCCTGCGGTATATACCTTACCTTCCGCGCTCATACCTTCGGATAACCCTGACTTGGCCGCGGCAGCGAATGGCATCATTGGACGAGAACGGAATCCATACGAAAAAGCCCGGAAACTATACGAATGGCTTATACATGAAGGAGGTATTCAGTGGACACCACTGCGTAACAGCGCTCTGGAAGCTCTCGCACAGAAACAGGCCGATGCTTATTCTGGGGCACTCCTGTTCTGCGCCCTGGCCAGAGCAGTGGCTATACCGGCGATTCCCGTTTCAGGGGTCCTTATAAATCGTGCTCGGCTGTCTAGCCGTCATTACTGGGCGGAATTCTGGATTGAAGGATTCGGCTGGATATCTGTGGATCCCTGCCTTGGGGCAGGGGCTGTTCCGGCGGACTTCAATCTCCGTCACGATCCGGAGGGTTATTATTTCGGCAATCTGGATAATCAACGGATCACCTTCTCCCGGGGGCAGGGGGACCTTTCTCAAATGGATCCCCGGGGCAGGATCACGGTGCGTAATCGGGATTATGCCATGCAAAACCTCTGGGAAGAAGCAATTGGAGGCATTGAGTCTTATTCTTCTCTATGGAGCGACATTACCATCACGGGTATGTACGTACAATAAGAAAGCATATTGTCGAGTGTTCAAGTAAAAGGAGCGTATTATGATTACGGTTATTTCTTTGGGTGGTTCTATTGTAGCCCCTGATAAGGTGGATGAACCCTTTTTAAAGGACCTGGTCTCCCTCATCAGCACCCTTTTAGAAGCGGATCCCCAGCGCCGCTTTATTTTGGTAGTCGGCGGTGGTGGACCTGCCCGGATATGGCAGCAGGCCTACCAGAACATAGCAGGAACCGCCGTTTCCCCTGAGCAGGCAGATTGGATAGGCATCATGGCGACCCGGCTCAATGCGGAACTTATCCGGGGGATCCTGGGGGCCTTGTGTACCCAAGCAGTGGTCACGGATCCAACGCAAGGGGTATTTGAGGGACGGGTACTGGTAGCCGCAGGATGGAAACCAGGATTTTCTTCTGATTATGATGCAGTACTCTTGGCAGAGCGGTTTAAGGCCGATAGGGTGATCAATTTATCCAATATTGAACAGGTCTATACCGATGATCCTCGTACCAATACCGGCGCAAAACCAATAAACACCATAAGCTGGGCGGAATTTTGCGCTCTGGTGGGGGATGAATGGGTACCGGGAAAGCATGTTCCCTTTGACCCTATTGCAAGTCGACATGCAGCCCAAATCGGCCTTGCAGTGCTTTGCGCCTCAGGGCGTAACCTGGAAAATTTACAAAAGATCCTGCAAGGGGAACCCTTTATCGGTACCACCATAGGCCCCCTATGATCGTTCGGTAATCGCGATGGCCAGCTCTACTTCGGATATGCTGACTCCAAGCCGGGCGGCAATCAAACTGGAGGAAAGACCGGCCTTGGATAATTCCGCCACCTGCTCCGCAAAGGGAAGGGGCTTTGGCGCTATTTCCCGTGGAGCCCGCACGATACGGGGCCCTGTAGGGTCCCGTTTAAGGGGGATAGGCGTACTATCCACGGGAGTGGTGAAGCCCACCACAGCAGGGATTTCCTTTTCTAAAGCCTCATGTTTTGGAGAATCTGCTTCTGCGCCGGTCTTGGGCGTACCGGAAAAAAGATCATAGGCCTTGGGAAAAGGCTGAATAACTGCAGAAAAAGGGTTGGTGATGCCGCGCTTTCTCCCTAATTCAGCATAGACTTCTTCTTGGAATTGCCGCCGGTCCACTTCCCTGATGTGGACACTAATACGCTTATCCACATCTTCTAAAAGGGCACGAAGGGTTTTTATCCGCTCTTCCACCAAAAGCGCGTCCTTATCAGTGGCTGCGTCAATTTCAGCAATCAGTTTATACACCTCTTCCCGGAATTCAGCCAAAATTCGCTCCGGTCCTGTTCGACGCTTCAGATAGGCCCTACAATATACAAAAAAGAAAACGCAGGCTATAAAACTCGCTGCGGAAAACATAATGGACACATTCATACAACCACCTTGGCCCTCACCACAAGAAGGAGCCTACCCATTTATATCGATGTTTTTTCCTAAAGCCGGATCGCGTATGATGGAAACAACGGTGTCTACCGCATTCTCTGTATTTTCTCCGGCTTCCTCCTTACGGGCCCCATCTTCTTCGGATTGGTTACGGGCATTACGATCTTGCACCCCTGCAGTACCTTCTCCCGTATTCTGGGTTTCATTTACCGATTGGATTTGTGCTTCCACTTTTTTTTGGATTTGAACACCCTGCAAAGCTTGTTGGATAGCGAAACCTTCTCGTTGTGATGCCTGAATTTTACCAACTTTATCAAGTTGACTGAACATAGTCTGAAGATCAATTGGTTGTATAGCCATCAGGACCTCGCTTTGCCTCTTCGTCGGGTTCTTCATATTTAGTCACCCGTATGAGATCATTTTCAAGAATAAACGTAGTAGCCCTATATTCATTTTTTACATTTTCAACCACATCCCGGATGATGACTTTAACCCCCGGAAGGATCTTATCCGATGCAGAGACCCGTCCCCGGATCTTGACCCCATTAATCAGTTCTTGTATCGTACCGATCTTTTCGTCTATTTCCTTCATTTCAGCCAACAAGGCCCTATGCCGTTCCATAAGTTCCTGCATCTGAATCTCTTTGTCCTCAGGAAGGGATTTACGTTGTTGTAAAATATTGTTCAAGGTTTGAAAATCAAGTTTAATTGCATCAATTTCTTTTTCTATGGTTCCTTTATGCGCAATAAGGGTATCGAGTTCTTTTTTACTCTTGGGATCAACACCAACTTCACAGATGGTTTCTGTACCACTAACCGCGCTGCCAATAACTTTGGCATTAATCTCCTCTGCAGCCCGCAGGTGTCCTCCGACGATGGTGGCCCGTTTACCTTTACAGACTATCCGTTTAAACGCATCCACCCGGGAATTGATAATACCATCAGACACAATCACCATATTCCCTGCCTCAATCGCCGCATTCTCAATAAACCGTGCATAGACAGACTTCCCGGCCTTCACGGTACCGGTATTTCGACTGGTAATACCCTTTTGGACGATAATATCCCCTTCCGCTTCCAGATCCGCCATTTCAACGGACCCTTTAACTTCGATATTTCCCTGGGCTTTGACTGAAAAGCCATCTTCGACATTACCGGTTATAATCACCGTACCCAGGAAAATAATATTCCCCGTTTTAAGATTCACATTACCCTGAACCGTGTATACCGGTTCCACACTGATAAGCCCTGATGCCAGTATAACTTGACCATTGATATCTGAAATAACGGTGGACCTATCTTCACCGAGATGGACATTGATCCCCAGAGGAATCTCAATATCATTGCCCGGTTTAGCGGGAAGGTACCCTCCTATCACGGTCCTGCCCACGGTCCCTTCTTCAGGGGGGATTTTTTTTGCTAAGGGCTGGTCCTTAACCACATTCTGAATCGAGTTAATTTCCCTGAAATCAACCCTTCCATCAGCTCCTTCATGGACCGGTGCACGCTTCTGGGTAGTCTTAAAAAGGTATTCTATGTATGCGTCCCGGCCGTTTACTGCAGGAATACCCTCAGCCGCTACCACAGGCACTCGATAGCTCGGACGGTCCAGGAAATTCTGCAAGAAATCTTCCTTGATGCCGTATACCACCCGGTTATCCTTCAAAACATTGAGGATCGTCTCAAAAGCAAGATCAATTCCTCCCGGTCCAGGGGGCATCAGGGTAATCAATGCCTTCATGTCTTGATCGGTAACGCTGACCGAAACCATACTATCGTTGGTGTATTTACGAACGAAACTACCGACCCGTACATATACTCCCTTTGCCTCATTGACCACGGTACCAACCAAGTTCTCATCAATTTCTATGACTCCCTTGGCAGTGAGCGCCCTCATAGCCTCTCCTTTAGTTACCCGTTTCCCCTTCATCACCGGAGCTACCACCTTGAGATTGGCCCCATCGTCGTCCAGGTGCACAAAAACATCTCCATTTTTATCCACAATCACTGGAGTGGCAGTCTCTGTATCGGTGTTTGCTAAAACTGAGGTCACCGTCACCTGTTGTTCTGTAAGCGACCGTTGGTAGGCTCGAATTTTCCAATCTTTTTTTCCAACCCCTAAAAAACCAGAACCCCCTTTTTCGGTAATTTCATATTCAATCCGTTTAATCGGAAGATTAAGTAAAGTAGCTGCTTCGGTAAGCGCTACTTCTAGGGTAGACCCTTCGGTATCAACCGTACGTATGGCCCTATCCTGATCCAAACGACGTTTCATAAACGCTTGAAGCTGGACAAAATCAACCATATTTTCTCCTTTCCCTCCCGGTTATACAATCCCCTTACGAATATTCGTTAATTTTGACCGAAGCCTGAGTATTGCCTTGGTATGCAATTGAGATACCCGGGATTCGGTTACTTCCAGTACCTGACCTATCTCTTTGAGGGTCAGATCCTCATAGTAATACAAAACTAAAATTTTCTTTTCTTTATCCGGCAATTCATTGATATGCTCTACAATGACCCGGCGGATCTCATCTTTCTCTACAATCACATCAGGATTGAGACTGACCGGAGCCTCAATACTATCCCCAATAGAAACTTTATCGTTTTCATCCCCTGAAAACCACACATCATTAAGGGAAAGAACCGAAGTACCGGATATCTTCATCATGGTTTTAAGATATTCACCTTCGTCCATCCCCAAGGAGCCGGCAATCTCATGATCAGTGGCGGTTCTGCCAAGCTGGGCTTCAAGGGATCCTATGGCTTCCTCAACTTCCCGGGTCTTCTGCCGTACCGACCGGGGAACCCAATCAATGGAACGGAGTTCATCAAAGATGGCTCCTCGAATGCGGGTTACCGCATAGGTTTTAAATTTAACCCCCTTATCAGGATCAAATTTATCAATAGCATCCAAAAGTCCAAATGTTCCATAACCTACCAGGTCATCAAACTCCACATTATGCGGCATACCAATCGCGACTTTACCAGCTACATACTTCACCAAAGGGGCGTATTGTTTAATAAAATGTTCCCGAATCTTTGAATCCCGATCTCGGCGGTATTCCACCCAAAGTTCATTTTCTTTTCTCTGTTCCAGGGGGACATTCCCCATAGCCTATCCCCTTATTCTTGTTTTAATATGGTCTGTATAGCAGATGCCATTTTTAGCGGATCAAGATTTTTTTTACTATACGACCGATTCGTATCCTGCGCGCTGCTTGAAGGTTTTGCCAGGACATTGCCCGGAATAGAAGTATCGGTCGAGAAAAAAGGATCCGCTCCTCCGTCTGTCCCTTGAGTAACAGCCTTTGACAGGGGCGCCTCTGGCACAAAGCCAGAGGGAGCTCCTTCAACCCCTTCCCTCTGAGTATAGTCTTTTTCATGAAGCTGATCCAGCGTTCCCACATCATCTGCAAACGAACCGGTTGGATGTGCCGGGTATTCCTGTGCAGAGGGTTCAGAGACTTGGAATAAATCAGTTTTTTCCCCATCTTCTACAGAAATATCTACTCGTGAACCAGGGGCGTCCTTGGCTTCCGATGATGCACTGGGGTTAAGCAACTCCGGTAAAAAAGTACCGATAAGCCGCTGGAAAATCTCCATAAAGACAAAAAAGATCACTCCAAAGCTAAGCGCCCGGATAAGCACCATAAGAAAACTACCGCCGCTGATGATCCCGACGATAAGGGATAGTATGAACCCGATCCCTCCAGCAATACTATTTACTTTTATCGTTTTTTCCAAAAGCATCTTGGTAATCCACCTTTCTCTTGCAATTCCGGGACATATATTCCCCCTACGCTTATGCCCGCCCAAAAAGACGTCGAATCATGGCGGCAAAACCTTCGTTCTCTCCCCGGACTTCATGCTTTTCCATACGTTCTGCGATATGCTGAATACAGAGCGAAGCCTTACACTTAGCATCAAGCACCATGAACGGCTTCTGCCGCAGCACCGCATGGGAAACCATCGTATCATCGTAGATAAACCCCAAATAATCAATCCGAATGTTTAAAAATTGGCCGGCAATATGGGTCATCCGATCAGCTACCTTCTTTGCCTCAACCACGCTTTTTACCCGGTTCACCACGAGCTTAAGCCCCATCGTAAGGCTTTCATATTCAGTGGCGATTATCTTGGTGATCCCATAGGCATCGGTAATGGCAGTAGGCTCCGGAGTAGCGATGATCACCGCGTCATCCGCGGCAGCGATAAAATCAAGCACATTACTGGAAACCCCTGCACTGGTATCAATAATAATAATATCCGCCTCGGACAGGGAATCCAGTTCAGAGATGAAATACTGCCGTTCATCTTCGGTAAGATTAGCAATCTTGGAAAGCCCTGAAGCACCGGCAACAATAGAAATACCGTAATCAGTTTCCCAGAGGATCTCCTTCATGGTCTTTTGCTTACGCATCACATGGTACAAGTTAAACTTCGGGATCGTGTTGAGCATGACATTAACATTGGCAAGCCCCAAATCTGCATCCATGACCACCACTTTCTTCCCCATTCGGGCATAGGCTAAGGCCATATTAACGGATATACTGGTTTTTCCCACTCCTCCCTTACCACTGGTAATCGTGATGATCCGGGTTTTCTTGACTTCCTTGGGCTGCACCAATTTGGGTTTCTCCTGGAAGTCATTTTTTTTACGCATGATTTCCCGTAGTTTCTCTGCCTGATCTTCCATAGCTACCTCCATTGAATTTGTTCAGATTCGTCAATAGGAAAAAGCCGTTCGATTTTTGCTCTATTAACCTGGAAACCCTCAAGATTGATAAGAAACCGAACCACCGTAGCTTTCTGTATATTGCTGGGCACCTTCTGACCATCGGTAATATAGGAAACGGATTTTCCCATATCCGTAAGCACACTGATCACATTACCGACCCGTATGGTTTCATCCAGTTTCGTGATAATCACCGACTGATAATTGAACGGCTCAAACTGCCTGAGGATTTCCTTGAGATCACTGGATTTTGTGGTCGCTGCCACGGCCAGATATAACTCTGCTTGGGTTCCGCAAGCATCCAGAAGCTGCTTCATCTTTCCCAACTGGGCGGAATCTCGGGGACTCTTCCCAATGGTATCCACCAGGATGAGATCCACTCCTTCCGAGTATTGAGCGATAGTCTTCTTGAGATCATCATAGTCTTCCACATAAGAAACCGGAAGATCCATAATATTACCGTACTTTTCGATCTGTTCTTTAGCGCCAATTCTAAAGGCGTCGATGGTGATCATCCGCACCGAAAGGGGACGTCTATCGGCATTCCCAATCCCAAAAATCGCGGCTAACTTTGCGATGGTCGTGGTCTTACCCACTCCGGTTGGTCCCACCAGAACCATGATACGAGGCAAGCGCTGAAACTTTTCCTCTTTATAAATACTGATACTCTCTCCAATCCATTCAATAACCTTGTCCTGCACCGCCTTATAATCATTGAGCGCATCCAGAGAAAATTCCTTTTTAATACGCTCCAGAATAATATGGCTAAAGCGGAGGGAAAAATCATTGTGTCCCAGCACATCCCCAATACGGCTCAGGGTAGGATGTTCTTCCGGGACTTGGGAACCGGTACTTGTATCGATCCGTTCCTTGAGAGTTTGTACCTCTTTTAAGACCATCTGCCAGCCGCTTTCCCCTTTATTCGCCGTATTTGCTGCATCCAGGACCTTGCGTTTCTCCTCATCAAAATCCAGGGGCGATTTCCGAACCGGTCCTACGGGATCCGGCCCTGAACTTGGACGAGCAGCAGCAGGCTCCATACTGCCCAGATTGATGTTCTTTACCACGTTGTTTGAAGTAAACCCACTGATTTCTACCCCATCTTTAGCGAAAAACCCTAAAAATCCTCCCATGCGAATACTTTTATGGTTCAGTATCGAAAAACGCTCTCCATACTTCATCCGAATCTTATTGAGACATTCAGTATAGGTCAAGGCTTGTTCAGTAAAATATTCCATTGCTTTTCTGTTTGCTCCTTAATGGTCCAGCCTTATGACCCCTACCGATTCTAAGGTAACATCCCCTACGATCTCTGGTACTGAGAGCACGACCAACTCCGGGAGATCTCGGTCGGTAGAAGACTTGACCAAGTACCGAGCAGACTCTGAACAGACAATAATCGGGTACCACCCATGTTCTTGGACCGCTGCAACTGACCGGGTAAGAGCCTTTATCCAAGCATTTTGAACCGCAGGATCCAAGGCCGACACAAGCCCAGAACTGGTTTCCACACGGCTGTCGATGATCTGCTGTTCCAATCCAGGATCCAGGGTGAGTACATGGAGTACTAAGCGATCATCCGCATAGCGATGACAGATCTGCCTGCCGAGGGCCTGTCGGGCCTTTTCCGTTAGGAACCGGGTGTCCCGGGTAACCGGAGCAAAATCCGCCAAGGCTTCCAAAATAGTTACCATGTTACGAATGGAGATCTGTTCTTTGAGCAGCCCCTGGAGCACTTTTTGGATTTCACCGACATTCAATGCTTTCTGGCTCTGAGCCTCCTCTACCAGCGCGGGGTATTCCCGCCGCAGGGTATCCAGAATGGCCTGGGTTTCCTGACGACCCAAGATTTCCGAAGCATGACGCCGGATGATCTCAGTCAAATGGGTGGCGATCATTGAGGGGGGATCTACCACGGTGTACCCAGCCCGTTCAGCTTCATCCCGCTTATCTTCGCTTACCCATAAGGCGGGAAGGCCAAAAACCGGTTCCCGGGTTTTTTCACCGACTATCTCTTCCCGTATGTTCCCGGGATTCATACAGAGATAATAGCCAATCCGGATCTTACCCCGGCCCGTATCAACTCCCCGGATTTTGAAACAATATTCCGAGGGTTCAAGCAACATATTATCAATGATCCGAATCTTGGGTATGACCAGCCCCAACTCCAAGGCAGATTGTTTGCGGATCCCCTGAACCCGCTCTAACAGTTCGGCTCCCTTATCCTTATCCACCAAAGGGATGAGTCCATACCCTAATTCAAGGGATAAGGTATCTAACGGTACTACAGGAGAGAGTTCCCCGGTATCTCCTGGCTGAGGTTTCTTGGGATCCGCAGTCTTGTGCATCATAGCATTAAAATTCGCCTTTCGCTGCTGAGACTGTCCCAATTTAAAGGCGAAGAACCCTAACGCAAAAGCCATGGGAATGAGCACATACCAGGGAAAGCCCGGAAGTAAGGCAAACACAAGCAGTATAAAAGCGCCTATCCAATAGATCCGGGCATCCCGGGAAAACTGGATCGAAATATCTTCCCCGAACGTGCCGTTGGAAGCGGAACGGGTAACTGCAATACCCGTAGCAGTGGATACCAAAAGCGCGGGAAACTGGGAGAGCAAGCCGTCCCCTACAGAAAAGGCAATATACGTACCTATGGCTGCGCTAATCGGTTCTCCATGGAGAGCCGTACCAATGATGATCCCCCCAAGAATATTAATGGCGGTTATGAATATCCCTATCTTAACATTACCAGAAACAAATTTACTCGAACCATCCATCGCGCCATAGAAATCCACTTCTTTCTGAAGCTCCTGTTTTCGGATTCGAGATTCCTCTTCCGTGATGGCGCCCGAGCTGTAAAGTCCATCAATGGCCATTTGCTTGCCCGGCAGGGCATCCAGGGCAAACCGAGCCGCCACTTCACAAATTCGTGTAGCCCCCTTGGTGATGACCACTACCTGGACCGCGATAATAGCAATAAAAATGATGAATCCTACCACAAGGCCTTCGGTCCCTCCGGAACCAACCACAAAAGTAGAAAAGGCCCGGATCATCCGTCCGTCAAACTGCGCCCCCTTGGTGAGGATGAGCCGAGTGGAAGAGATATTTAAAGCTAAGCCAAAAACCGTAACAACCAATAAAACCGTAGGAAAAACATTGAAATCCGTGGCCTTTTTCGTGTAGAGCACGATGAGGAGAATGAGCAGGGAGAGCACCAGGTTCAGGGCCATGAAGGTATCCAGCAAGACCGTGGGCAACGGTATAATGATCATGATCACCACCATCACCGCGCCAACGGCAATGAAGAAATCTCGGGAATCTCCTATGAAATTACTCGGTTTACTTGTATTATTCCCTTGTACCCCATTAGCCATACTGTACTTAGCTCTCCTCTTCCATTCATCGACCGAGTCCTCCTTCCCTCAAGAGGAGTGACCGGCTTATATACGCTGGGCTCGCCGGCGTTCTTCGTTAATTTTCATCACCTTACTCAATACCATTGCCACAATTTCCCAGTAGGCTTCTGGGACCATATCACCGACTTTGGTCTCCGCATAAAGCGCCCGGGCCAGAGGTTTATTCTCCACAATGGGCACCCCATGATCCTGGGCAATACGGCGGATCCTAAAGGCCATTTCATCTTCTCCCCGAGCAGTAACTTGGGGAGCTGCCATATTGGTCCGGTTATATTCCAAGGCAACCGCCAGATGGGTAGGATTGGTGATAACCACATCCGCTTTAGGCACATTGATAGCCATATTCTGGCTCAAGATCTCCCGCATACGGCTTCGGAGCCGGGACTTGATCAAAGGGTCCCCCTCATACATCTTGTGCTCTTCCTTAACCTCCTGTTTGGTCATCTTGAGGGACTCCCGATACTGCCAACGCTGGAACATATAATCCGGAATAGCAAGCAATAACAAGAGCAAAGCCGAGATGATAAGTATCCGTATGGCCAAGGAAGCCACGGTTTGTATCCCCAACCATAAACTCGCGGTTTGCAGGTTTGCCAGCTCTGCTATCCGGGACCGGATAAGGAAGAAAGCTACGCCCCCGATAATCATCATTTTAACAATTGACTTAAAAAAGTTAAATAGCCCTTCTGCAGAAAAAAGGGTTTTCTGAAAATAACGCCCAAAATGGGGGACGATCTTGGAAAATTTGGGCACTAAGGGCTTGGTGGTAAACAGTAAGCCGGTCTGCACGAGGTTTGAAAAGAGGGCCGCCACCAGAGCTATGGCCAGGATAGGGAGGCTCAACCGTACATAATAAGAAAACACGAGCCCTGAGATGATCCTATCTTTGGCAGGATCCAAGGCAGTCAGCCGGAGCAGAAAAAACCGCACCATTTCTACACAAGTCCGCAGCATAAAAGGAGCTAAAAAGAGGATACCCAACGCGGGTAAGAGGAGCACCAAGGCGCCGATGAGTTCCTGACTCTTGGCAACTCTGCCCTCCTCTTCCCGGGTTCTACGGATCTTATATTCCGAAGGCTCTTCAGTGCGGCCCTCATCTTCCGCAGCAAACCATTGGAGATCCATGGTCAAAGCGGTTTTCAGGGCCGATTGGGTATCATAAAACCGCTTCATACCGAACCTCCCCCAGAAGTACTGATTTGAAGCCCTATCCGGCTATAGAGGGTCTCCAGGGTCTGGAAGCCCGCATCCACCACCCGGCTAAAGGCTTCCACCATGAACGGCATGGTAGCAAAGATCAGCACAAAAGCCACGGTGATGGATATGGGAAAACCTTCCGAGAGAATATTGATCTGCGGGGCTGCCTTGGAAATAAGCCCGGTCGAAAGGGACGTCAAAAAGAGGGTACCTAAAATCGGCAGGGAAATAACAATAGCATCCAGAAACAACCGGGAGAGCCCTGAAAGAATCATGCCTACCACCGCATCCCGGCCTTCGATGAGGTGTATGATACTGATGGATTCCAGGGAACGCCAAAAACCTTCAAGAAAGAGCATTCGTAAACCCCCTATAGAAAGAAAAACCAACATGGCTACCAGGTTCAGGTATTGGCCCATAAGGGGATTTTCTGTCTGAGCGAGGGGATCAAAGGTTTCTGAAGCCCCAAAACCCATCTGGAGGGAGAAAAATTGCCCTGCCGTAGCAAAGGCTGAAAAGATAATAGTAAGAAAAAAACCTATAATGAGGCCGATAATACCTTCTCCTATCACCATAAGCAAAAAATTCAGGCTATAGAGCCCTCCTTCTATCATCACGGCCCCGAGGGTATGCTCTGCTAAAGGGAAGGCCGTATATGCAACAAAGCCGGCTAAGGCAATCTTGGCCACCTGGGGAATCGCCCCAGAGGACAGAAGCGGAGCAGTTTCAATCATGACTAAGGCCCTGCTCGCTATCAGGATAAAAACCGGAGCATGGATCAGCAGATCTTCAAGCATATTTTTTCATACTTTTTTCACATGGCTCTGCTACCGTGCCATGGCCGGAATCATCCGGAATAACTGGATCGTATAATCCCCCAAAGAGGAAAACATCCATCCTCCCAAAAATGCCAACACCACCAGGATAGCAATAATTTTAGGAACAAAGGTAAGGGTCTGTTCTTGGATCGAGGTAGTAGCTTGGAGTATCGCTACTACCAGGCCAACCACCAGGGCTGAAAAAAGCAGGGGAGCCGCCAGCAACAGAACTTGCAGGATGCCGCCTCGCAAGAGGGCGGTTATGGTGCCGATACTCATCCCTGCCTCCTATATAAAAGAGCGGATCAGCTGATCCGTCAAAAGTCCCCACCCATCAACAAGAATGAACAAGATGAGCTTAAAGGGCATAGAAATCATCACCGGAGGCAGCATGATCATCCCCATAGACATGAGCGCGCTGGCTACCACCATATCGATCACAATAAAGGGAATAAAGAGGAGTATCCCTATCTTGAAAGCTACGGTTAATTCATTCAAGATGAAAGCCGGAATCAACACATAGGTAGGCACATCCGCCAAGGTCTCTGGCCGTTCCAATCCCCGCATAGCCATAAACAGCCTGATATTATCCGGATGATTCTGCATTTGACGATACATAAACATCCGCAAGGGCCCTTCAGCCCCTCGATAGGCTTCCTCCACGGAAATAGTTCCTGCAGCCAAAGGCTGTACAGAATCTTCGTAAATCGTTTCAAAGGTGGGCCACATGATGAAGATCGTCAAAAACAGCGATATCCCCAAGATTACCTGATTCGGAGGAACCTGTTGCAGTGATAAGGCCCGCTTGATGAAATCCAAGACAATGGAAATCCGCAAAAAACTGGTCATCAGGATGATGATACTGGGAGCTAAGGAAAGAACCGTAACGAGCAGGAGAAGCTGGAGGGAAAAAGCCACTTCTTGCCCGGTTTCAGGGTTCCGGATCGAAAGATCAATAAACGGGATTACGGGACTTGCTGGAGGAGCCGGGATAGCCATGGTTCCGGAGGTTCCTATATCGGGAAAGGTTTGAGCATGAATCATGTTACCTATTCCCAGAATACACCAGATCCCCAAAAAAACTACCCGTAAGAACGTAACCCGTTGATACACCTTAGAGCCCCTTTAAGTGTTCTCGTCGCTTACGGACATTTTCTGCTTTGAGTCCGGCTTGAGGATCTGGCCCTCCTTCTCCTGCTAAACGACGAAGCACCTGTGAAAAGTCAAGCAATTTACCCCTTCCTGTTTCAGCATGCTTCCGAGATGTATCCAAGAGCATGGCGTCTATGGTTTCTCTATCCGTTATCTCTGCTATAAGGGAAACCCCCCCCTCAGCGGATCCTAAAAGCCAAGCCTGAGCACCAAGGGATACTACATGGGCAAACCGATTGGAACCGAGATGCACCCCTGCCAATACCTGCAGATGAGGATCTTTCTGTTCTTGGGGACGGGAAATCCGTTTTAAAAAAAACACAATCCCATAAATAGCCCCTGCTGCCAAAGCAAGAACCAGGATCATCCGAAGGATTGTAAAAAAAGAAACCGCCCCTTGACCAGAAAGGAGATCAGCCGTGGACCCTGGTCCCAGGGGGATCGCCTGCTCTTCAGAACGAACCGAAGCTATCGGAGGGTCGGTAAATTTCATCCCTCCAGACTCAGCCTCTGAAGTTTGTGCAAATAATCCACTACTACCTGGCAAAAGGCTACCCATAAGTACCATAATCACTGTAATTATACGAACGTATCCCAGTTTTTCCCCCTCCCCAATGAACTACAAAAACCAACACCAAGCCTATCCTAGATGGAGAAAAGTGCTTCCTTTTGCATAAATACATGCTGACAATCATCGCTTACGAAACGATGCACTGCCACGGTTCAAACCAGATCACTCATGTATACGTTCTACCGAAGAAACAATTTCTGTGACCCGAACACCGAAATTTTCATCAATAACTACCACTTCACCTTTAGCAATAAGTTTATGATTTACTAAAATATCCACCGGTTCACCGGCAAGTTTATCCAACTCAATGATTGTACCTTCACCCATTCCCAAAATTTCCTTGATAAGTTTCTTGGTACGCCCCAACTCTACGGTCATCTCCATGAAAACATCCATGATAAGACCGATGTTTCCTTGCTCTTGAGCCGTTTGGTGCGGGGTAAGGCCGGGAAACTGTACTGATTGTACCTGCGTCGGCTGCCCTATCATTCCACTATTACCCATTCCTGACATCCCCCCTCCTCTACCAGACATAGCCCTGTTCTCTTGATGTGGCGGAGATACAGCAGGTGGGGCGTTAATCTCGCTCAATGAACGGGCAATACTTTCTGATACACGAGAACCATATATTTCCCATAATTGGTGTGTAGTTCCATCTCCTAGATCAAGCTGATAGAGTGCGCTTAAAAAATCACCTCGCGGTAAGGCAGCTACCGCTTTAGGTACATTACTTGCCTCAGGAGAAACCGATGCAATTGACTTGTTACCGGTCTGTTTAGTTAACGCCGTAATTTGGGTTCCCACCAGATTAGACACCAACTCTCCAATTACCGAGAGGGCCATAGCGTCCATCTGAATATCCTCTTCTTGAGTCATACGTGCCGCAATGGCCTTAGCCGTGTTCTCCCCCATAATAAATAGGTGTTCACCAGGGAAGCCCGCATTAAAATCCGCTTTAACCACCGTAACGATATCAGGAAGCTGTTCAAGTAACGTATCCTGGTTGGTGAAGGATACCTCAGGTCCTTTGAAGGAGACTTCAGTGGCAGTCAATTGGGCAAAATTAGTACTCAGGCTATCCACCGAAGAAACAAGAAAATCTTGCAACACGTGCAGTTCGTGGGTGTTACCCCCTGCAACCGTTACCGAACTCTCACCTCCCCCGGCCAATAATGCATCAAGTTCAGCCTGCGAAAGTGTGCCATCACTCATATCGTTTCCTCCCCTTCAGACGCAAACTCTATAAAATCTTCTTGTTTGATCTCCGCTACCTTTTTAATAACCTGTACCGCCATTTTTTTTCCAATAATCCCTGGCCGACACAGAAACTTTTTTTTGTTACCAATATTGAGGGAATAAGGATCTCCCACCTTGGTATCGTATAAACAGATCACATCCCCTGCTTGAAGATTCAATACATCCCGTATCGGTACTTGAATCGTCCCTATTTCAGCTACTACATTAACATCGACGCTTGCCAACTTTTCCTTGAGGATATTCAGATTCTCTGTGGTTCCCCTTCGCGTGACCGCGGAATACCAGAACTGGGCCGAAAGTTTACCGATTATCGGCTCAATAGTCAGGTAGGGTATACAGAAATTCATCATACCCTCCACCTCGCCTACCTTAGTCTCCAAAGTAACAAGCACCACCATTTCCGTAGGAGGTACGATCTGGGCAAATTGAGGATTGGTATCGATCTGACCAAGCCTGGGCCGCAGGTCTATTACCGTGGTCCATGCCTCCCGCATATTCCCCAATATCCTCACAATAATTCCTTCCATAACCGATGTCTCAATATCCGTAAGTTCATGCTGGGCCTTGGTACCTACCCCGGTCCCACCAAAGAGACGGTCAATAATAGAAAAGGTTATGGCCGGATCAATTTCAAGAATAGCATTCCCCTTTAAAGGATCCATATTGATAATTGCCAGGGTAGTGGGGGTCGGAATAGAGCGAATAAATTCCTCATAGGTGAGCTGATCCACCGATGCCACATGGACATGGACCATACTCCGCAGATTTGCGGAAAGGGCCGTCGTGGTGAGCCGGGCAAAGGTCTCATGCATGATTGAAACCGTTCGGATCTGCTCTTTAGAGAATTTATCAGGCCGCTTAAAATCATATATCTTTATTTTACGGATATCTGCCGCGGGCTTGAAATCCTCAGTTTCGGTATCTCCAGCATTGATAGCACTTAGTAACTGATCTATTTCATTTTGAGAAAGAACTTCAGTCATATCCGTATTCTAAACCACCTCTTATGAAAATTCAATCGAATGGTATCTAGGTTACCCCGATTCGATTACCTCAATTCAGCCGAACACCCGTACCGCGTGTTCGGCTCAGTCTCTTTCCTTTACAACCCGGTAAAACAGTAAACCAACCTCAAACGTTTGACGGGTTACCTCTCTATACACCAATAACCCATTAGACGCTTTCAAAGCCCCCCAGCAATCCATGTGCCCTACATCTCCATGGCGTCAAGCTGATTAAACAAGATCGTTCGTACCTTTGCGGTATTAAGCACCCGGGTATTGAGGAGTTCTATGATCTCCTGTTTTAACCTGGCCTCATTTTCAGGCAACAGTTCCTCTGCATATTTACTGCTGAAATAACTGCGCACAAAGTCCCGCAATTCATATAACCGTCCGGTTAATTCTGTAGCAGCCTGAGCATTATTTAAATCATACCCAATAATCATTTCTACCACCACCCCATAAGGAGTCGGATCCTTGGTACGTGTCCGGATCAAACCAATGGCGCTAAACATAGAATATTGGGGCCTGGTCCCAATATACGGGGAATTCTCAGGAACTACGGTCTGAGATCTTCCTCCTTTATTGAGAATGCTAAAGGTAATCACCACTACCGTTACGATAAGTATCAGTGCTCCCAGTCCTATCGCTACAAATTTAAGCACATGAGGCAAAAAAGCGATTAAGCGGGAAGATTTTTTCTTAGCAGCTCCCCCTTCCTCTGGAGAACCCTCTTCCAGATTCTCAGTTGCTTGTTCCTCAGCCATGCCCTGTTACCTCCATTTCAATATCTTTACTTTATACCAAAATACTATTTTATACAAACTTGGTTATAAGTGCCCATCATCCAATATAATGATATCTACCCGCCGATTATAGGCCCGGCCTTCCGGCGTGTCATTTTTACTTATCGGCATAGTATCGGCAAAGCCTGCCACCTGAAAACGTTTTTCTTCGACCCCTAAATCCGTTAGATAATGCAACACCGCGATAGACCGGGCAGTGGAAAGTTCCCAGTTCGATTCCCAAGGACCCTCCGGATCTACCGGAACCGCATCAGTATGCCCTTCAATCCTGAATTTTCTACCCTGGACTTCCTCGGAATTAAAAAGTCCTGCCAACCGAACCAGTATATCCCGGGTTTCTTCTATGTTTATTCTGGCACTGGCAGGCGCAAAAAAAGCATCCGATGCAAGATTAATGACCAGTCCCCGTTCATCATGGGTGATCCGGATCTTATTCGATTTTACTTCTGGACTAAAAAGACTCATCGCCCGTCGCAGGGCCTGACCTAAAAACCGCCCTCTATCCATAGAGGGCAAGGAATTAATGGTATTCCCCAACTCCACACTTTTACCCGCGGATAAGGTCTCTCCTCCGGTGGAAGACCCCATCCCTATATTAGAGAGTGCAGAAAGCAACGCGGACATTTGCCCGGGATCTACTTCACTTGCATCAAAAAGAGCGACAAAGAAACAGAGCAACAAGGTAACCATGTCAGAATAGGTTACGATCCAGTCCCCTTTTGCGGCTTCCGCTTCTTTTTTTTTCCGTGCCATATTATCCTTCTTTACCCTTTATCATCCCTATAACCATCGAGAAACAGAAACAAACCACACTAATCCCTCAGCACTTCTTGTTCCACTTTCTTCCGAAGGATTGGGTTAAGATAAGAAAGGAGCTTCGTAGCCAAAACCCGGGTATTTTCCCCGGCTTGAATCGATAGAATCCCCTCAATTTCCATTTCCTTGACTTTGACTTCCAGAGCATCTCGGGCTTTTAGTTTTCCCGCCAGGGGGATCGCCACTATGTTGGCAATCAAAGCCCCGTAGAGGGTGGTCAACAGGGCAACTGCCATATTAGGCCCCAAGGCGCTTTTGTCTTCCAAGTTTTTTAACATGGCGATGAGACCAACTACGGTTCCTATCATCCCAAGTCCTGGAGCCACCGTACCCCACATATTGACCACGGAGATTTTATTCATATGCCGTTCCTGGATTTGACTCAACTCATTCTCCATCAGTTCCCGAATGATTGCCCCATCAGTACCGTCTACCACCAGGCGCATCCCCTTCTTCATAAACTCATCGTCCAGGTCTTCTAATTCTTCTTCCAAAGCCAAGAGTCCTTCCCGCCTCGCCTTGTCGGAAAAGGCAAGAAGCTTGGTGATGACCCCCTCCTCGTTAAACGCCGCCTGCTTCATACTGAGCCCTATGGTGGCAAAAAGCCCGATGGTTTCCTGAACAGAGCAAAAGATAAAAAGGGCCAGATACGAACCAACCACGGTCATCAAGAACGAAGGAAAATCAAGGTATAATATGATGGAACCGCCGGAGGTGAAAATAGCCATAACAACCATAGCAAAACAACCGACTATTCCAATTATGGTCGAAAGATTCATAAAGGTATTTACTCCTCGTTTTTGAAGGCGCCTATCTGCCGACGGTATGCAATAATGCGCTCTATAACTGCCACTGCTGTCTCCCGCACCACTAAATACTTCCCGGATAACATTAAAATCGTCGTATCCGGTCTAAGTTCCATGGATTCGATCTGGTGCGGGTTAATATAGTACTCTGTTCCGTCAAGTCGGGTTACTTTAATCATATAGATGCACTCGTTATCGCTTGAGGCTCAGCAGTTCTTGCAAAAGCTGATCCGCAGTCTGGATAGTCCTGGAGTTGGCTTGAAACCCCCGTTGGGTTACGATCATGTCGGTAAACTGTTCAGCCATATCCACGTTGGACATCTCCAATGCCCCGGCAACGATCTTGCCCTTTCCCGCAATTCCCGAAGGCCCAATGTTGGCCGCACCTGAATTGGTAGAAACCACATAGGCGTTCTCCCCGGCTTTTTCCAAACCTCCCTGGTTGGTGAAACTGGCAATGGCAATCTGACCAATGGTCCGGTTAGATCCGTTAGAATAGACCCCGGTGATGATCCCGCTGGCATCGATCTTGAAATTATCCAGATAGCCCATTGTGTACCCATCCTGCATCACCGCCTTAGAGGAACTGGCTTCCGCATATTGGGTAATAGAATTGACCAACCCTCCCACCGTACCGAGGTTCAGGGCAAATTCTTGACGCACCTGTGCACCATCTGCATCAGGGTCCGTGTTCTGCACATCAAAGGCTACGTTCATGATCACATTCCCTGCCGCGCCTGATTCGTTCCCGGCTCCGTCTACTGCACTGAGGAGGGTGCCGTTATTGGAGAAATTCACCGTAAAGGCCGCGCCCTCCCCTGCTGCAGGAGCATCTTCCCCAATCCCTATAGCGGTATTGGTGTTTACCTCAGCCTGAGGATCTACTGCCACCGTGGCATTCCAACTGTTAGCGGTTCCCGGAACCCGGGTAAACTCCACCTGGAGGATATGCTCCTCTCCAAAAGTATCGTAGATCTTGATGCTCGTATTCCAGGTTCCCCGCTGAATATCCAAGGCAGTAGCCCCTTCGGGAATTTCAGGGATCCGTTTATCCAGGTTACAGGCAAAGTTTACCATAGTGGTAGCCCGGGCCGGATCCTTAGACCCAACCGGAATTATCAGGTTTTCCACATCCCGAGAAACATCCAGGGTCTGCACTCCCTGGATGTCTTGAGCCATCCAACCCTGCACCTTCATCCCATTAGCAGGATTCACCAAGGTTCCTAGTTCATCCGTATTGAAGGCCCCTGCCCTGGTATAATAGGAATTAGCCCCTTCTTTTAATACAAAAAAACCCGTACCTTGGATCGCCAGATCGGTCCCTACTCCTGTTGTTTGAAAGGAACCCCCTGTATGGACCGTATCAATAGAGGCGACAGACATACCAAGTCCCACCTCTTTAGGATTTACCCCACCCAGGTCCTCGGTAGGCCGGGACGCCCCTTGAAGCTGCTGAGAAAACAGGTCTTGAAAATTAACCCGTCCCTTCTTGAACCCCACCGTATTAATATTGGCAATGTTATTCCCAATCACATCCATTCGAGTTTGATGATTCTGCAGGCCCGATACGCCGGCAAACAATGATCGCATCATATCGCACTATACTCCATAGCCTAAAGGTTAGTTTGCACTATTCCTCAAATACCTTAATTACCTGATCCCACGGATAATAGGAACCATTTACCAAAATTTCAGGAACCGTTTCCCGGGTTACTGCCTTAACCGTACCCAGGACAACCTGATCCCCTACCGCCACTTCTACAGATTTTCCCAAGGCGCCGGTTGCTTCGGACCCTGAAACGATTGCCGCAAGCCGGGAAAAATCAGTGGCCATACTGGTCATCTGATCCAAAGTAGAAAACTGGGCCATCTGAGCGATAAATTCCTTATCTTCCATAGGAGCCGTAGGATCCTGATAGGAGAGCTGGGCAATAAGAATCTTGAGAAAATCGTCTTTCCCCAAATTTTGCTGGGGATTCTTCCCTTGATTGATCCGGCTGTTGTATTCCTTCACCGCTTGGGCAATCTCTACCTGCTCTTGTGAACTAAGCGTCGCTTGAAGCTCCATCTAATGCTCCTCCCTTTATACCAGCATATTGATCGGGATATGTTCTGGGGAAGCACCATTTCCGGCTGCCAGCATCCTTATCCCTGATTCCCCGATCTGCTCCGAACCTGCATCGTAGGTAGAAGCGGCAAAGCGTTCTGAAAAGAAAGGCCCTGTTTCAGCTTCCCTTCTTTGGGAATCTCCGGGGTCTGCATCACTTCCCGATGCCAAGGCCGTGTCAAGACTGGTCTCACCAAAACCCGAATCTTTAAATGCCTGTTCTAAAGAATGAATTTCCCGTTCAAATGCCCGGAGCGCCTCATTACTTTCTACGATGATATGCCCTATTATCTTCTTGTCGGCCAATTCAAGATGTACCTTTACATTTCCCAAAGATTCCGGTCTGAGAGAAAGTCGTATTGTTCCTTCGCCCCCGTCCCGCAACAGGACCTGGGCTTGCCGGACAATAGCTTCGTTGAGATTTTGGGAGAGTTCCCTGGCAAGGAGATCCTCGAAACTGCTGGTGACAGAGGGCTCTCGTGCATTGAGTACCGTTTTTTGATCTTGGGTATCGGCACGAAGTTCAACGGTAAGTTCGAGGGTCTTGGTTTCTACCCCTGATTTTGCATCCCCAGAAGTCAGAGACCCCGAAGCAGCCCCTTCCCTGAAATGAATATCCCGAAGCTCAATCCGATCCCGGCGTTTATCCCGGGTCTTGGAATCCAAAGCCTTGAGGCCCTTCTGGGTAACTTCTTCATTGACCCCTGCCTGCTGCCGAAGAACCGGAGCAACCCTAAGCTGGTCCTCTGTGCGTATCGGCTGACTTATTCGAGAGATCCTGCGAGCGTCTGCTTTTTCAGAACCGGCACGATCCAGGGTTTCCCGACTATCGGCCTTGAGCTTAGCCATATCCTTTGTGGAACCTGGTTCCTGCATCGTGGCCTTAGTCTGTACAAGCACAGCCGGGGAACCGGTTTCTTTCCGGGAACCTGGGGCCAAGACAAGATGGGTCTTGTTTACCGGAAGGTGGTCTTTTTTCTGCAACGGTATCTGAGGAACCAGCGGTTCACGACCCTGTTCTCCCTGAACCGCCAATAACGCTCCCCGATCTGTTTTATCAGCCCTTGGCCGGTTGCGATCCTGTAAGCCGCCAGAATGGGGTTTACCCTCTTCCTGGGTTATTCCACTGGAGAGGCTGACCTTTTTTTTCTGATTTTTCTTACCGGAATTCCTCAACACTTCATCGGTGAGTATTTCTTCTGAGATCTGCCCATCGACTTTCCCCAAAACAGCCGGTTTAGAACCAGTTCCTCCTTGTGTATTCCGAACCAATCCCTCAAGGATCCGGCCAAAGACCCCAAGTTTGCCCTGTTTAAGGGACTTTCCCTGAACCTGCATGGAGTTGGTGGAGTTAACTGATTGGGATTCTCCACGTTGCTCCATTTCGTTCATACCCTTAACAGAACTACTCGAACTATCCATCTGGGGAGATACCTGCATCATCACCCCGCCTCCTTAATATATGCCTGAAGCTTATCAAACTTCGACTATTTTTGTATTGCTGCCACATCATGTAATGTCCCGCCAAAGGCCTGGTACTATTAGTTAAGCGTAGCAGGTCTTCCCACCATCTTTCGTTGTAACTCCGCTGCTCGTTCCGCAGGAAGGAGGGACATCCAATAAGAGACAATAGAGGCGGTTCCTTCTGCCTGGGCCAGCTCTTCAGCCTTCCTGAATACATCAATAGTATCCTGATCTTCCATCTCGACAATGATACCCACTGCTTGCTGGGGAGGCATACCGGTCAAGTACCGGGCAACCTGTTCGACATTGTTACTTTTCGTTTCAGCGGCTTGCACAAGCGCGTTGAAAGAATTCTCCCGTTCATCCAAGGATTTCTGCCGCTCTTCCAATGCCTGGGCCATTTGTTCTATTTCACCCCGCCGGCTCTGAAGATCCTGTTCCTGTTTTTCCAACTCAAGACTACGCAGTTCCAAGGCTTCCAGCCGTATGGCAAGCCGTTCCGCATCCAGAGAAAGCAATGCATCATCCTCAAGCGTATTGGTACTCCGGCCTTCTCGGCCCATGAAACGGTAGAGGGGGGCTAAAAGGGTCTTAGCATCTACAACATTGAGATAATCGAACCACACAAGTCCTCCACCTACAAGCACTATGATGAGCAATACGAGTACAATTATCTTGCCAAGAACCCGTGATTTTCCGAGTGGGGCCACCTCAATCTCCTTATCTTATTATCTAATCGGTTAAAAAAAACATTTCTTTAGATAGTATGTAGACAACACCCTAGAGGAGCTCATGTTTCCCTGATATCTTCCAATTCCGCTTCAGGAATCGTTTTGACAATGGCTTCAACCGCTGCTCGGCTCATGCCGGAGATTTTACAAGTTCCTCTCCGGCGTGAGAGGTCATCCCCTTCAGACGAAACAAAAGACACGATGTTACCTCCCCCTTCTGCGATGGTCCCGGCTAATTTTGCCAACTGACCTGGTCGTTCGCTCATGGATAGGGTAATCCGCACTCCTGGGTGGCGGCCGCCAAAGGCATGGATAAACACCTGGAGGAGATCGGTTCCGGTGATAATGCCCACAAGGAGGGATCCTCGCATCACCGGAAGGCAGCTTATGTCCTTATCCGCCATGATCCGCGCGGCTTCCTCCACCACCTCGTTTTCTGTTACGGTGATAACCTGCTTTACCATAATCTTTTCAACCTTGAGCTTAGAAAGCAGATAACTTATTTCATATATATCAAGGCTCGTGGCCAGGGAAGGACCAGCCCTCAGCAGATCCTTCCGGGTTACGATGCCCACCAACCGCTGATTCTTATCCAGCACAGGCAGCCGGCCTATTTTTTCCTTATCCATGAGGGAGCGGGCATCGTGTACCGAAATATCGGGGTGCACAAAAACCGGATTTTTGCTCATAACACGACTAATTATCATAGAGGAGCCTCCATAGTATTGGGTAAATTCTACCATATCTTTTTCTTAGGCAGGGTTCAAGGCATCTTGCGTCGTAAAAACTTAGCGCAAGAAACAGGACCGAAGGGACGTACGCCCCCATTCCCAACGTCCAAGGCCCCCCACGTTGCCCACCGCAGGTGTCAGATGAAATACATATAGGATTCGTCCGGATCAATGGTGCCCACTACTGATGCGAGGGTCTTCCGGTCGATTACTGTAGCAATCCGTTCGTTGAGCCGCTCAAAGACCGTAAGTCTGATGCACCGTTGGATTTTGGTTTCTTTTACTTTGGGAAGCGGGGGATCCACTACCAGCATATCCCCTTCAAGTTCCCGCAGAACTTCACCGATGAAAATGTCCTGGGGAAGCCGGGCTAAGGTATACCCGCCAGAGGCTCCTTTAACTGACCGAATAAACCCACCCCGGCGCAGGATCACCGCGACCTGCTCTAAATAACGGATGGAAATACGTTGGCGTTCCGCTACACTCGCCAAGGACACATGGGATTCATTGGTATGTTCTGCCAGATCGATAAGAAGCCGTATACCGTAACGGCCTCGGGTTGAAATTTTCATATTGCGTACTCCACGATGTCCAGAGCATGGTAGGCCTCAACCAGGTCATGCAAAGTAATGGTGTTTATACAGTTGGTTATTTCCTGGTAGAGTTCACTCCATGTATGCCGGGAAATACAATCTTTCTGGCTAGGACAGGTCTTGGAGCTTACACAATCGACGAGTTCCAGGGAACCTTCCACGGCTCGGAGTACATCTCCTACAGTGATCTGGTTTATTGGTTTGCCGGTAATGTAACCCCCTTGGGGGCCCCGGATACCCCGGACAATACCCGCTTTTCGCAGGGGGATGAAGAGCTGTTCCAAGTAACCATCGGAAAGACCGGTGTTTTCCGCAATGGTTCTGGTACAGGCATATTCTCCTTGGGGAAGCAGGACCATATACAACAGCGCTTCCAAGGAATACCGGCCTTTAGTAGAAATTCTCATACATATCCTTCTTTGCCGCAGTAGGTAAAGGCAGTCTCCAGATCGGCGATAAGCTCATCTGCATCTTCAATACCGATGGATAAGCGCAGAAGCCGGTCGTTGACTCCCGCGGCCTTACGCATGGCTTCAGGGATAGCACTGTGGGTCTGTACCAAGGGATAGGTGATGAGAGATTCAACTCCGCCTAGACTTTCTGCAAAGAGGATCAGAGAAACCCGTTTAAGCAAGATAGGCACATCCGCGGGATCTTTCACATAAAAGGAAATCATCCCTCCAAAACCCCGGGCCTGGGAACAGGACAAGGCATACTGGGGATGATCCTCAAAGCCGGTGAAGAAAACCTGATCCACCCGGGGGTGCTCCCGCAACCACCGGGCAATGCGAAAGGCGTTCTGCTCACAGGTTTTCATTCTGAGGGCCAAGGTTTTGATACCCCGCAGGGTCAGCCATGCGTCAAAGGGCGAAAGGCTGGCTCCTTCGCTTTTCTGAATCTCCCGGAGGGATTGTTCTAGGGGAATATCGGAAAGCACAATGAACCCTGACAGGGTATCGTTATGGCCGCTTAAGTATTTGGTACCACTATGGATAACCATATCCGCACCGAGGTTCAGGGGATTCTGGAAATAAGGAGAAAGAAAGGTATTATCAACGATAAGATGTCCCCCTTGGCGATGCATTAATGCTGCACAACGCCGGATGTCCGTAACTTTCATCATGGGATTCGAGGGAGTCTCAATGAAAATGGCCTTTGTTTCAGGCCGAAGCGCTTCTTCCACACGAGTAAAATCGCTAGTATCCACCCAAGAAAAGGAAAAACCATAGCGGGCATAATACTCGGTGAAAAGCCGGTAGGTACCGCCGTAGAGATCCTCAGAAACGATCAGGTGATCCCCAGGCCGGTAGAGCTTGATGATCCCAGAAATTGCCCCCATACCGCTTGAAAAGGCAAGGCAAAAGCGTCCTCGTTCAAGTAAGGCCAGGGTACGTTCAAGCTCGGTTCTGGTGGGATTGATCCTCCGGGAATAATCAAAGCCCGTGGATTCAAAGAGTCCTGGATGCCTGAAAGTTGAACTCTGATAGATGGGTGTGCTGACCGCTCCGGTATGAGGTTCAAAAAGGTTGGCCCCCCGTACCGCGATGGTGTCCAATGAACGGTCGCTGCCTGAATGTTTTTTTTGCGCACCCTCATGGGGTGTGTGGATACCGTGGGTTTCTTCCATGCATATCTCCTGTCCTGATAAATGTAGTGGATTCCTTGCAGACTAAAACCTGCCCATACTTGTAGGAACACCGTGGTTTTGTATATTTTTCAAAATATGTTCGATATATTCTATAACAATAATACATAATACCTATTCTAGCTACCGTTATCACGGTACTTCCAATACAAAGACAATGCAAAACTAAACGTTTTACGGTTAAAGGCCCTCATTTCATGATAAAGCCTGTGCAAAATCAGCGATAAGATCCGCTGGATCTTCCAATCCCACGGAAATCCGGATCAAGGTGTCTGTAATGCCCAAGTGCTCCCGTTCCGCGGGAGGTATGGAGGCATGGCTCATCTTTACCGGGTAGGAAGCTATAGTCTCCACTCCGCCTAGACTCACCGCAGTGGCTGCCAGTTTCACCTGAGCCAAGAAGCGAAGAGCCTGTTCTGTGGTTTTAGTCTTGAAAGAGAACACGGCTCCAGGTCCTGCTGCTTGGGCTTGGTTGATTTCCCTGCCTGGATGTCCGTCCAATCCTGGATAAAACACCCCACTCACCTTCTCGTGGGCTTTGAGCCATACCGCTAATTGCCGAGCAGTGGCTTGCTGGGCATCCATGCGTACCTTGAGGGTTTTGATGCCCCGGATCACCAGCCAGATATCCCAGGGCCCGGGTACCGCGCCAAAACCGTTTTGCACGGCGTATACCTGCTTCCCCAGCGCTTCGGTTTTGGTTACCGCTAAACCGGATATGACGTCGCTGTGTCCCCCCAGAAACTTCGTGGCTGAAT
The DNA here is from genome assembly GCA_031266255.1 of Treponema sp. Lineage (GTDB taxonomy): Bacteria > Spirochaetota > Spirochaetia > Treponematales > Breznakiellaceae > JAIRLU01. The sequence continues at coordinate 2,694 of JAISBK010000115.1, read as the reverse complement.
GAACCACTATATCTGCTCCCAGTTCCAGGGGCCGCTGGAGGTAAGGGGTCATAAAGGTGTTATCCACAATGGAAATAAGCCCTGCTTCCTGGGCAATCCCCAGGCACACCGGGAGATTGGTAATCTTGAGCAGGGGATTTGAGGGGGTTTCAAGAAAAAGCCCTTTGGTATTGGGCTTGATGGCCCGCCGGATCTGATCCGGATCCGTGGCATCCACAAGGCTCGTCTCCAAGCCCCAGCGCTTATAAAAAGTATGCAGGATCCGCCAACTTCCACCGTAGATATCCTCTGCCGCGATGAGGTGGTCTCCGGTAGAAAAAATCCCCAAGACCGATGAAATAGCTGCAATCCCGCTTCCAAAGGCATAGCCCTTGGCCCCGTTTTCCAGGCTTGCGATGATCTCCTCCAGAGCTTTTCGGGTAGGGTTACCTGACCGGGCATAATCGTATTCTTGATGACCGGACAGATCTCCCTGATTAAAGGTAGAAGTCTGTATGATGGGCACTCCCAGGGCTCCGCTTAAAGGCTCTGTTTCGTGACCATTGTGTATGAGTAAGGTTCCTCGGTTCATAGGGTAGCTCCCGTAGTATTTATCCTACCTAAATTGTAGGATATCACGGATCCTTCATCAAGAGGAACAATCGGTATTTTCTGGACTTTATTGTATACCTCGGTACGTCTTATACTTACCTTAAGTCAAGCAGTAATACGTAAGGAGTATACTATGAAACTAATCTTCCTGGGTCCCCCTGGAGCAGGTAAAGGTACCTTAGCTGCCCGAGGGGTGGAAATCTGTAATGTGCCCCACATCAGTACAGGAGCCATTTTTCGTTCAGCCATAGCTACCTTAAGTCCCCTGGGTTGCAAGGTCAAGGCTATTATTGAGGAGGGGAAACTGGTGGATGATGAAACCACCATCCTGCTCGTCAAGGAACGGCTTGCCCAGCAGGATACGCAAGCGGGGTATATTCTGGATGGTTTTCCCCGGACTATTTTCCAGGCTGAAGCCTTGGCAGATTTTTCTGCCGTGGATAAGGTGGTGAACTTCGATATTCCTGATGCTGCAGTGCTGGAACGGCTTTCAGGCCGTCGGGTTTGCCGGAAATGCGGGATGAACTTTCATATCACCTTCCATAAACCGAAACAGGAGCAGATCTGTGATACTTGTGGCGGTGAACTGTTTATCCGGGAAGATGATAAGGAAGGAGCCATCCGAAAACGGCTTGAGGTTTACCGGGAACAAACCCTGCCGCTCATTGAGTATTACCGGAACCAGGGGCTTTTAGTAGATATTGACGCCCAGGGTTTGGTTGACACGGTAGTGGTCAATTTCAAGAACGCCCTGGGGATTAGCTAAGATCCACGGTTCGTTCTTCAGGATGTTCCTGGCAATAAGCAGACAAGACGCGGGCCATGGCTGAAAGTCCGGTTTCCCGGGCCAGGCGGGTTTTAAGGTAGGTAGCCCAGGTGAAATTATCGCAGAAATAGGTAAAAAACCGATAGGCCCTGCTTTGATGGAATTCCCGGGGCTGATATTGGGCCAAGAGTTCTAGAAACCGGAGACCAAGTTCTTCCAGATCGATGCGTTCTGGAAGCGGAGGCCCTTCTTCAGGGTTTTCCAGATGCCGGGCCAGGGCAAAAACCCAGGGAGCTCGGATTGCCAGGCGGCCTACCATGACCGCATCACAGCCTTCTGTCGCCCGGTGAACCAGTTCTTGGGCATCAGCGATATCCCCGTTTCCCGCCACCGGGATATGTAAGGCCGAGCGAAGGCGGCTCACGTATTCCCAGCGGGGACGACGTTTGAACTTTTCCCGGGCTGTTCGGGGGTGGAGGGTGATACGCTCCACCCCTTCGGCTTCAAGCCTCTTACAGAAAGCCACCAGGTATTCAAAATCATCTTCCATGCCGATCCGCAATTTAACGCTTAAACGCTGTTTGGTCTGTTTCCGTACCCGATTAATCAATGCCCCGGCGCGGTCTGGGGAGCTCATCCAGCGGATCCCTGCACCGGTTCTAACTATGGCGGGGGCAGCACAGCCCATATTAAGGTCAATCCCCGCACATGCTTGGGTATCCAGCAGGCTGACTGCTGCGGCGATTTGTTCAGGATCAGATCCTACCACCTGATATACCAGACGCTGAGGACAAGGCCCTGGATCGGTATACCAGGCTTCAAAGGGGCCGCGGTTGATAAGGGCTTTGGCGCTTATCATTTCGGTGAAATATTCATCACAAGCGCCGAAGGTTTCGATTAATTCCCGAAGCGCTCTATGACTTAATTCGGCCATAGGAGCTAGTAAAAAAGATACAGCCATGTTATAGTAATAATTAATTTTAGGATAAAAGAAAAAGGGGCTTTTTGCTTATGGTGAGGAAAGCTGCATAAGCGTCTCAAGATCAAGGCCGGTGATCTTCTGCACCAACTCAGGGGAGAGCCCTTCGGCCAGGGCGTTTCTGGCTATCGCTATGTTCCGTTTTTCCCAGCCTATTTCCTGGCCCGCTTCCCGTTCAGCCGCAAGTTCAGCTTCCAGGTTAAATTCTGCAAATAACATGTTCATTACCTCCGACCCATTCCTCTCAAAAAATTCTTTTAATAGGTTATGCCCTATACACCATCCCATTGCCGCTTTTATGGCTTCCGTTAATTCCTCATCAGTAAGTCTTAACGGTACCCTGCCCCCTGATACGGTA